>NZ_JBFUHY010000019.1:0-81688 GCF_056402155.1 Pseudomonas sp. P4_C1 | reverse complement strand
CCTGGTTTTGCGATGCTGGATAACTGATGACATGAACGGCCAACCGGCCTGACGACAACCCTGGGCTCTCACACGGCTGCAAGGCCGTTCCCCTAATTAGGGTCGTTGGGCATCGATTCTCATCGAGGCGCGGGGGCCACAACCCCAACTCAGACGCCGGATAGATGAAAGCAAGCCAAACACGACATCAACAACAGTATTGCAGAAAAGGGGGTAACCATAGATGTGGGAGCGGGCTTGCCCGCGAAGAGGCCGGAACTGACGCCAGATATCTCCAACCTGCAGAAACAACAAAGCCCGCATCAATGCGGGCTTTGTTTCAAATCCATCCAGGCTTAGAAGCGGAACACTTCCATATCCGTCCGGACCGGCGCGGCCATCGGGATCTTCGGCTGCTTCTCCTGTTCTACCGCAGGTGCTGCCGCCTTGGCTGCCGGCTTGCGCGGGACTTCGGCGATCGGTGGCTGATTGGCCAGCGGCTTCAGCGCCACCGACAGTTGCTCGGCCAGACGTTGCAGCAACACACCCTGAGCCTGAACCTGAGCCGCGGTACTACCGGCATGCTGTTCCTGCAAATGGATGATGCGGTTGTCACGGACCTGTCCGCGACGGTCGATCAAGCGCCATTGCGCGTCGAGGATCGCCGGTTGTTTTGCACCCGAATCCAGGCGCGTGATAGTCAGCAGCACCTGAACATCCGGGGTGAAGCCCACTGTCGCCGGGGCCAGGACTACGCGCTGGCTGTCCAGGCGACCTGCGACCTGACGCAGCAGCAACTGATCGATATCCGACGAAAGGCTGCCTGCCCAACGACCGTCGGTCGAGGCTTGCAGGCTGCCATCGGGCTGACGCTGCAACAGGGTTTCGCGTTGCAGGTAGTCGGCCACGGTGACCGGCCCCAACAATACCGCCATGCCCGCGTTCTGTGCGGGCTGAACCGGACTACCAGCGTCCAGCTGATACAACGACACCGGCTGGTGAACGCTGCAACCCGCCAGGCCAAGAACGCCGGCGAGTAAAAGAATAAAAGGAAGGCGCAGAGCAGTCATCGTCCCATCCAGGTGATCGCTAAAAGGCTGACCACAGTGAAAATACTCAACAAATATGAATAACGCACGGCAATGCCGGCGCTTGAAAGGCCATATCATCCGTGAATATGCGTTCCGACTCCAGCGCAAAGCGCCGAACTACGGGTTAAATCGTAGATCGGCGCCTCTAACTCGCGCTCTTCGGTCAATTGATCGAGTTTTCGACCAGCAGCGCATCGACCCGCTGGAAGCCACGCGGCAATTTGTTGCCACGACGACCGCGTTCACCCTTGTAGTGTTCGAGGTCGTCCGCTTTCAGTGACAAGGTACGTTTCCCGGCCTGCAACACCAGTGTTGCACCGTCCGGCAATACGGCGATGTCCGTCACATACTCTTCGCGACTGGCCACTCGCTCACCGGGAATCCCGATGATCTTGTTGCCTTTGCCCTTACCTAATTGTGGCAGGTCGCTGATCTTGAAGATCAGTAGGCGACCTTCGGTCGTCACCGACGCCAGCCAGTTCTGCTCACGATCGGCCACCGGGCGCGGCAGCATGACCTTGGCATTGTTCGGCAGACTCAACAAGGCCTTGCCCGCCTTGTTCTTGGCTTGCAGGTCTTCACCCTTGACCACGAAACCGTAACCGGCGTCGGAGGCGATCACGTACAGCGCATCGTCTTCCGGCATCAGCACACATTCGAAACTCGCCCCTGGCGGCGGCGTCAGGCGACCAGTCAGCGGTTCACCCTGGCCACGAGCCGACGGCAAGGTGTGGGCGGCCACCGAATAACTGCGACCTGTGGAGTCGATAAACACCGCGAACTGGTTGGAGCGTCCGGCTGCCAGGGCCTTGAAACCGTCCCCGGCCTTGTAGGAAAGCCCCGTGGCGTCGATTTCGTGGCCTTTGGCAGAGCGAATCCAGCCTTTTTCCGACAGCACGACCGTCACTTTCTCGTTCGGCAGCAGATCGTGCTCGGTCAGGGCCTTGGCCTCGGCGCGCTCGACAATAGGCGACCGGCGGTCATCACCGTAGGTTTCCGCGTCCTTGATCAGTTCGCTACGCACCAGTTTCTTCAGTTTGGCTTCGCTGCTCAGCAGGGCTTGCAGCTTGGCTTGTTCCTTGAGCAGTTCATCCTGCTCGGCACGCAGCTTCATCTCTTCCAGTCGCGCCAACTGACGCAGACGGGTGTCGAGGATGTAGTCGGCCTGGATTTCGCTCAGGGCGAAACGCTCGATCAGTTTGGCCCGTGGATGCTCCTCGGTACGGATGATGTGGATCACTTCATCCAGGTTGAGGTAGGCAATCAACAAACCGTCCAACAGGTGCAGGCGACGCTCGACCTTGTCGAGACGGAATTGCAGGCGACGACGCACGGTCTGCACCCGGAACTCCAGCCATTCGACCAGCAGCGCCCGCAGGTTTTTCAGCTGCGGCTTGCCGTCCAGGCCGATGATGTTGATGTTGACCCGGTAGCTCGACTCCAGCTCGGTGCTGGCGAACAGGTGCTGCATCAAGGCATCGTGGTCGAAGTTTTTCCGCGCGCCCGGAATGATCACGATCCGGCACGGGTTTTCGTGGTCGGACTCGTCACGCAAGTCGGCAATTTGCGGCGCTTTGGACGGCTTGGCCTGCATCATCGCGGCGATCTGTTCCAGCACCTTGGCGCCCGAGACCTGATGCGGCAGCGCGGTGACGATGATGTCGCCGTCTTCGATGTGATACACGGCGCGCATACGCACCGATCCGCGACCGGTTTCGTAGATTTTCAGCAGGTCGGCGCGCGGGGTGATGATTTCCGCTTCGGTCGGGTAGTCCGGGCCCTGGATGTGTTCGCAGAGCTGTTCGACCGTGGCCTTGGGCTCGTCGAGCAAGCGCACGCAGGCGGTGGCGACTTCCCGCAGGTTGTGCGGCGGAACGTCAGTGGCCATGCCAACGGCAATGCCAGTGGTGCCGTTGAGCAGAATGTTCGGCAGACGGGCCGGCAAGACCAGTGGCTCGTCCAGCGTGCCGTCGAAGTTCGGCCCCCAGTCCGCCGTGCCCTGGCCCAGTTCGCTGAGCAGTACTTCGGAATAACGCGACAGCCGCGCTTCGGTGTAACGCATGGCGGCGAAGGACTTGGGATCATCCGGCGCACCCCAGTTGCCCTGGCCGTCGACCAGCGTGTAGCGATAGCTGAACGGCTGGGCCATCAGCACCATGGCCTCGTAGCAGGCCGAATCGCCGTGGGGGTGGAATTTACCGAGCACGTCACCGACGGTACGCGCCGATTTCTTGTGCTTGGAATCGGCGTCCAGCCCCAGCTCGCTCATGGCGTAGACGATACGCCGCTGTACCGGTTTCAGGCCGTCGCCGATATGCGGCAAGGCACGGTCCATGATCACGTACATGGAGTAGTTGAGGTAGGCATTTTCGGTGAAGTCAGCCAGCGAGCGGCGTTCTACACCGTCCAGGCTGAGATCAAGGGAGTCGCTCATGCGGGCCTCATCGGTTCGTTGTCTGGCGCAGCAGCATGGTGCCACCGCGCTGGGTAAATTCAAGTTTGTTCAGTGCGCTCATGCCGAGCAACACCTGATCGCCATGCAGCCCCGGGGCCACCAGTGCGCGTACATCCCGCAGCACTATGTCGCCCAGTTGCAGGCGTTCAATATGGGTGCGATAGCCCTGGCTCAAGCCATTGGCCGTGCTCAGGGTCACGCCGAATCCTTCTTCGAGCTTCAAGCGCTTGGCCAGGTCCGCCGGAATCGACACATCAGTCGCCCCGGTGTCGAGCATGAAGTCCACCGGCTGGCCGTTGATCTGGCCGCTGGCGACGAAATGCCCCTGCACATTGCTCACCAGTTTCACCTCGATGAAACCTTCGCCCTGCTCCGAACTGACCACCACATTCGGATTTTGCTGACGCGCTTCCCATTGGCCGAAAAACCGTGTGGCCAGAAACAGCGCCGCACACCAGGCCAGCACCATGAATACCCGGCCGATGCGCTGCCCCGGGGTTTGTTGTCTCATGGCTTGGCACTCCAGCCACCTTCCGGTGCAGCGAAGCGCCAGACCACCGGACGGACTTCGCCATCGGCGCGGGCGCCGAAGTTATTGTCGACACCGATCCAGGCGCCATCGGCATCCACGATCAATGCTTCTTCCAACCCGTAGTTCTGTGGATAACGACGGTTTGCCTGCAACAACTCGGCGGCATACGACCAGCAACGCTCGACCCTGGCCGTCTGCGGATCCCGGCGGCAGATCTGGTAGGCGTTGCGTTCAAGGGTGAACAGCTTGCCGTTGAACAGCGACAGGTCAGAAAAATCCCGCGGTACAGCTTTGGCGTCAGGAAACTGCTCGGGCTGCATTTCCATGCCCGCTTCGCTCAGCAGCACGCAGCCACCGTCGCAATCCCACAACGTCTGCTTGCGTTTGATCATCAGCAATCCGCGCCCTTCACGCTCGGCGGCGAACCACATCTGATCGCCCGCCGGATTGACCGCCAGCCCTTCGAACAATGCATTGAATTGCAACAGCAGGCCTCTGGCCCGTGCCTCGCGAACCAGCATCGGCGAGATCTTCAGCCAGGCGGCGGGCCCCGTTGGCGGCACTTGCAAGACAGCGGCATGGCCTTCACTGACGATGTAACGATTGCCGGCGCTGTCGCAGGTGATGCCCTCGAAGTCCAGATCACCGCCACGCACGAACGAAGCCCCCCAGACGCGAGACTTCAGCCCCCAGGGCAAACCACTGTCAGGCACTGGCGGTGCGTTGATGTGCACCGTTTCGGCCTGCCAGACAGATTCGCTGGTATCCAGGCGGTAGATCTGATTATCGTCGCGGTCGGAAACCGCCCACAGATCATTGCCGCACTGCGCCAGCCCGGACAGGTTGCCGCCGCGCATACCGTCGACGACATGTTCGGACAACAGGCGCAGCTGTGGCGCCGGATCGGCGGATACCGTGTACGACGTCAACAGCAACCCACAAGCCAGGGCAAAGCCCAGACGCATCAGCCCAGCACCTCGGCCAGGTTGCCCTTGGACTCCAGCCAGGTCTTGCGGTCGCCAGCGCGTTTCTTCGCCAGCAGCATGTCCATCATTTCCGAGGTCGCCTCGAAATCTTCCAGGGTCAATTGCACCAGGCGCCGGGTGTTCGGGTCCATGGTGGTCTCGCGAAGCTGCGGCGGGTTCATTTCGCCCAGACCTTTGAATCGTGTGACTTGCGGCTTGCCGCGCTTCTTCTCGGCCACCAGACGATCGAGGATGCCATCGCGTTCGGCTTCATCGAGGGCGTAGTAGATCTCTTTGCCCAGGTCGATGCGGTACAACGGCGGCATGGCCACGTAAACGTGGCCGGCATCCACCAACGGGCGGAAATGCTGGACAAACAGGGCGCAGAGCAGCGTGGCGATGTGCAGACCGTCGGAGTCGGCGTCGGCGAGGATGCAGATCTTGCCATAGCGCAGTTGGCTCATGTCCGCCGCGCCCGGATCGACGCCGATGGCCACGGCGATGTTGTGCACTTCCTGGCTGGCCAGCACTTCGCTGCCGTCGACTTCCCAGGTGTTGAGGATCTTGCCGCGCAACGGCAGGATCGCCTGGAACTCTTTGTCCCGCGCTTGCTTGGCCGAGCCGCCAGCGGAATCACCTTCGACCAGGAACAGCTCGGAACGCATCGGGTCCTGCCCGGCACAGTCGGCCAGCTTGCCCGGCAGCGCCGGGCCCTGGGTGACGCGTTTACGCTCGACTTTCTTGCTCGCCTTCAAACGACGGCCGGCGTTGTTGATCGCCAGTTCCGCCAACGCCAGACCGGTTTCCGGGTTGGCGTTGAGCCACAGGCTGAACGCATCCTTGACTACACCGGAGACGAACGCCGCCGCCTCACGGGACGACAGGCGCTCCTTGGTCTGGCCGGAGAATTGCGGTTCCTGCATCTTCATCGACAACACGAAGGCAATGCGTTCCCAGACGTCCTCCGGCGCCAGCTTCACGCCGCGCGGCAACAGGCTGCGGAATTCGCAGAACTCGCGCATGGCGTCGAGCAGGCCTTGACGCAAACCGTTGACGTGAGTACCGCCCTGGGCTGTCGGGATCAGGTTGACGTAGCTTTCCTGGACCGCGTCGCCACCTTCGGGCAGCCACAGCAGCGCCCAATCCACCGCTTCTTTATTACCGGCCAGGCTGCCGCAGAACGGCTCGTCCGGCAGGCGCTCGAATTCGCTGACCGCATCCACCAGGTAGGAACGCAGGCCGTCTTCGTAATGCCATTCGACTTTCTCGCCGGTGGCCTTGTCTTCAAAACTGACCAGCAGCCCCGGGCACAACACGGCCTTGGCCTTGAGCACGTGCTTGAGGCGGCTGATGGAAAATTTCGGGGAGTCGAAGTATTTCGGATCCGGCGCGAAGAACACGCTGGTGCCGGTGTTGCGCTTGCCGACAGTGCCGACGATTTCCAGCTCGGTGGCCTTGTAGCCATCCTTGAAGGTCATCTGGTATTCGTTGCCGTCACGCTTGACCCGCACCCGCACTTCGGTGGACAAGGCGTTGACCACGGAAATACCTACCCCGTGCAAACCACCGGAGAACTGGTAGTTCTTGTTGGAAAACTTGCCACCGGCATGAAGCTTGGTGAGGATCAACTCGACGCCCGAAACACCTTCCTCAGGGTGAATGTCCACCGGCATGCCACGGCCGTCATCGCTGACTTCCAGAGAATGGTCGGCATGCAGGATCACCTGCACCGATGAGGCATGCCCGGCCAAGGCTTCGTCGACACTGTTGTCGATGACTTCCTGGGCGAGGTGGTTCGGCCGACTGGTGTCGGTGTACATGCCGGGGCGCTTGCGCACCGGGTCGAGGCCCGAGAGGACTTCGATGGCGTCTGCGTTATAAGAGCTAGCGCTGGGAGTGGCCATGGGGTCTCGTCGTCAGTCGTTCATTGAAAATAGGGGCGAGAATTCACAATGCCGTGAAATCGATCGCCTGATACAAATCTGCGCCAATGCCGGCAAAACTCAGCATGGCCGGAAGCTGTGCGGCAAACCTCTGGAAACCATGGTCGCCGCCGGCCTGGATGCGCAAGGCACAGGCCCGGTAATACTGCTGGGCGAGGCGATAGTCCAGCGTTTCGTCAGCCGTCTGCAACCACACCTGATAACGCTGTGGGTCCTGGGGCGCCGGCACTTCCAGTTCGGCCAGGGCCGTCACGTGGTCGTGGGTCATTTCCCAAGTCTCTTCGGTATACAGGTTTTTCTGCGTCCCCAGATAGCCGTCGAACATCCGGTGCGGACCGACGGCGGGGTTGATCAACAGGGCTTTCAAGCCAAGGCGCTCAGCCAGGTGAGTCGCATAGTAGCCGCCGAGTGAGCTGCCGACCAGCAGTGGCCGCCCCAGTTCGACAATCGCCTGTTCCAGTTGCGCAATAGCCTGGCGCGGGTGATGGTGCAACGCCGGAACGCGCAAGTGTTCACTCAGGCCCAGACGCTCCATCACCTCGATCAACTGACAGGCCTTCTTCGACAACGGCGAGCTGTTGAAGCCGTGGATATAAAGGATCGAACCGGACATTTGAGCTCCCTGTGCGTCGGCTAAAGAGGCGGAGTTTACAGGGCGCAGGGAGAAACGGGGATACCCGCAAAAATCAGGTGCCTGCACCGCCGCCATCGCGAGCAAGCTCGCTCCCACACTAGTTTTGCGTCGTTCACAAAATCCCTGTGGGAGCGACGGTGCGACGATTCGACTTGCTCGCGATGGCCGCACCTCGGTTTCCAGAAAAATGAAAAAATCAGTAGCCGTTGGAACCGTAATCCACAGTGAAATCGAACCCGGTAACCCGCTCCACCCCGGTTTCCAGCCGCCCGTCGGGCAGCAGCCGCAACCAGCGATAGCCTGGCGCCTGTTCCCCGACCTTGAAATCCTCGCTGCCCGGCTCGAACTGGATGCAGGTCGAGGGCGAGGCGATCAAACGCACGCCGTTACGTAATTGATCGATTTCCTGGTGCACATGCCCCCACAGCACGGCACGTACCTGTGGAAAACGATCCAGCACGTCAAAAAACGCCTCGGGATTACGCAGGCCGATAGGCTCCATCCATGCGCAACCGATGGACACCGGGTGATGGTGGAAGCACACCAGATGATGGCGATCCGGCGCTTCGCTCAACGAGCGGGCGAGCAACTGCAGCTGTTCATCCTGCAAATATCCCGGCACCGAGCCTGGCACCGCCGAATCGAGCAAGGTGACCCGCCAGTTGCCAATATCCACCACCGGTTCGAGCAAAGCGCTTTGCACCGCCGCCTCGGCCATGATTCGCGGCTCATCGTGATTGCCGGGAATCCAGCGCGCCGGCGCATCAAGCTGGCGCGTCATGTCGCGAAACTGCTGGTAGGACTCCAGCGTCCCGTCCTGGGACAGGTCACCTGTGGCCAGGATCAAGTCAATCCGCGGCTGTTGCCCGCGCACCAGCTCGATGACCTTTTGCAGACTGTCGCGGGTGTTCATGCCCAGCAACGCGCCGTCCGCTTCGGCAAACAGGTGGCTGTCGGAGAGTTGCACCAGCAACGCCGGATCGGCGGTGGTCAATGTGGATACGCTCGGCAAGGCGTTCTCCCAGGGCGTGATCACGGGGATGGGTAAGTGCCGCAATTATGCTGGGGGACGATCGAAAGGGGAAACCTGTGAACCTGACACAGTTCACAACTGCGCTTCACTACTAACGTACTACTTCGTATTCATGCCCCAGCGCCAGGCAATGGCTCAGCCATTCGCCCAGAAACATGTTCAACTGGGCTTTTTCGTCCGGCTGGTGCATCGCGGCGTTCGGGTAAGGATAGATGCCACGAAAGCGTCGCGCATGTTCGGCGCTGACCACTTCGGCCATGCGCGCGTCGTGATAGACCTGTACTTCCAGTTGCGGCACCGGCAGCCAGGGCAGGCTGTGCTCCTGGCGCACTTGCAGGGTCGTGGTGTAAGGACAGGTCAGCAGCACTTCCAGGGCCAGCACACCCAGCATCTGGTCGCCATGGGTCACGGCAATGCGCCGCGCGGCGGGCTCGCTGCGCATGTCCGGCAGCAGTCGCATCAGGCGCGCGTAGTTCGCCTCGCAAGACGCTTGCAGCCCCACCAGGTCCACCCGATAGCGATCGCGCAGCTTGTTTACGACCATAACCCCCTCACTTCAACGCGGTTCAAAGCCAGCCATTGCAAGGCAATGATGCTCGCCGCGTTGGCAATACGTCCGTCGCGTACGGCTTGCAGGGCATCTTCGAAAGCCCAGACCGTGACGCGGATGTCTTCTGCCTCTTCCTCCAGCCCATGCAGGCCGCCAACCCCGGTACTGTCGCAACGCCCCAGGTACAGATGTACGAATTCGTTGCTGCCGCCCGGCGATGGAAAATATTTGAGCATCGGCCAGAGCGCCCCGATTTCAAGCCCAGCTTCCTCCTGCGCCTCGCGGTGAGCAACTGCTTCCGGCACTTCATCCTTGTCGATCAGACCAGCGACCAGTTCGATCAGCCACGGGTTGTCGGTCTTGCCCATGGCTCCGACGCGAAACTGCTCGATCAGCACCACTTCATCGCGCTGCGGATCGTAAGGCAGCATGCAGACCGCGTCATGACGAACGAACACCTCACGATTGATCTCGCGGCTCATGCCCCCGGCGAACAATTCGTGGCGCAAGTGCACTCGTTCGAGTTTGTAGAAGCCCTCGTAGCACTTTTCGCGCCGCACGATATCAACGGCGGTCGGAATGGCGTTGGCAAAATCCTTCATGACTATCCTCGTTACTGCAAATCCTGTTCGAGGCTGCTTTTTTCCTGGGCCTCGACTTCGCGCCATCCTAACGCGCCCGTGATGTTTGATGCAGCTCCTTTCCCGTCAGCGGGATAGACGGTGAGGGCGAAACCCACTCTAATTAGCTTAGTGGCGAACTGACTGCTTTGTTGAGAGTCGAAGCCGGTAACTTTTTGCCTTCCCCTGTTTCAGAAAGGACGCACATGTCGTTTTTCAAAATCGCCTCCGTGGCCGCTATCGCCCTGACCCTGGGCGCTTGCGCGAGTCTGTTCCAGCCCAACTACCGGACGCCGCTGGAAACCACGCGCGATGCCTCCGAGCAACTCAAGCCCGGTTGCAGCAACCCGGATTGCCCGCTGGTCAACATCGACACCCTGCGCTTCCCGGCCGAGCCTGCACTGGACGGCATCATCGAAAAACGCCTGCTGCAAATGACCCGCACCTCGCCTGACGCTCCGGTAGCGCCGACCCTGGAGGCCTATCGCGAGGAGTTTTTGCGCACCGCCGGCCCGCGCAGCAGTAGCTATCTGCAAGCGAAAGTACGTGAGCAGCATGACGGATTGGTGATCGTCGAATTGTCCAGTTACCTGGACACCGGCGGTGACCATGGCACGCCGGGGCGAGGCTTTATCAACTACTCGCGCCAGCAGCATAAAGTGCTGACGTTGTCGGACATGCTGGTGCCGGGGCAGGAAGAAGCGTTCTGGAAAGCGGCTCAGGTGGCGCACAACAACTGGCTGATCAGCACCAAGCTCGATCAGGAACCGGAGTTCGTGAAGAGCTGGCCGTTCCAGAAAACCCGGAACGTGGCACTGACCTACGGCGGGGTGATCCTCAAGTACGAAACCAGCAGCATCGCGCCTTACGCGCTGGGCCATGTCGAACTGAAGATCCCCTACCCTCGTCTTAACGGGATCATCAAGCCCGAGCTGTTTCCCGGCCGTAACTGAAGGCTCGGCCCAGCACAAGCTGCAGCAGCCCTGCCAGGACCAGTGCCGGCAGGGTGGCACCGACATCCGGGTACAGGTTGGCCAGCAAATGATAAGTACTGATCCCGCCCAGCCAAGCGAGCAGCGCCGGCCAGCGTAGCGCGGCCGAGGCCACCTGGCCGCTACGCTTGCGCAGGATGAAGTGGTCCACCAGCACCACGCCGAACAATGGTGCAAACACCGAACCGATCAGCAGCAGGAAGTTCTGGTACTGGGCCAACGGAGCCAGCAGGGCAATCAGCGTGCAGATGACGCCGATGGCCAGGGCCAGGTGCTCGACTTTGGCGCGCAACAGAATCCCGCTGGACACCGCCGCCGAGTGAATGTCGGCAAAGGCGTTTTCCGATTCATCCAAAAGAATCAGCAGCAGCGGAATCCCCAGGCCGGCACCGGCCAGCGCCAGCAACAAGGCATTGACTTCACCGCTTGGCGCGAACGCCAGGGTGTAGGCCACGCCCAGGCTCATCAGCCAGAAATTACCGATGAAGAAACCGATGGCGGTGCCACCGAAGACGTTTTTCGCCCGTTTGCCGAAGCGCGAATAGTCGGCGATCAGCGGCAACCACGAGAGCGGCATGGCAATGGCGATGTCGAAACCCACGGCGAACGGCATCGAACCGTCACCGGCCTGAGCCCACAATGCGGCCAGGTCGGCCTTGGCGAACAGGTTCCAGGTCAGCCAGGTGCAGGCGGCCAGCAGCAGCCAGATACCCCATTTGCGCAGGATCTGCCGCACGAACGTTAGCGGACCGCTGACCGCCAGCAAGGTCGCCAGGGCGCCGAAGAACAGCGTCCAGAGCAGCGGATTCGACAGCAGACTGCCTTCGCTGAACGCTTTGGCGCCCAACAGGCTGGCGGCATCGCGCATGACGATGATTTCGAACGAACCCCAGCCGATCAATTGCAACAGGTTCAGCACCGCCGGCAGGCTCGCGCCTTTGGCACCGAGGCTGAGCTTGAGCGCGGCCATCGACGACAGGCCAGTGTCGCTGCCAATCACGCCGACGGCGGCCAACAGCAGAACACCCACCAGCGTGCCGAGAAAAATCGCCAGCAACGAACCGGACAGCCCCAGGCCCGGCGCGAGCAATGCACCGGTCTGCAACACCATCAGGCCGATGCCGAGGGAAAACCACAGGGAAAACAGATCGCGGCCGCCGAAGACACGTTTGTCGGTCGGCACTGCGACATCAGGTGAATAAGTGCTGGGTTGAATGCTCAAGGGTGTTATCTCAGAGGGACATTTGTTGTTGTGAAGATCGCCATCGCGAGCAAGCTCGCTCCCACAGGGGATCTGTGTCGTTCACAAATCCCCTGTGGGAGCGAGCTTGCTCGCGATGGCGGCGGTGCAAGCACCGCCGACGTCAGGTCAGATCAAACTTTCTGATAAAGCTGACTGCCTTCCTGCTTGAACCGCTCGGCCTGTTCGGCCATGCCCTGGGCGACGTCCACGTCGACCGCTTCGATCCGTTGGTTGGCCGCATACTCGCGGACTTCCTGGGTGATCTTCATCGAGCAGAATTTCGGCCCGCACATCGAGCAGAAGTGCGCGACCTTGGCCGAATCCTTCGGCAGGGTTTCATCGTGATACGAACGGGCGGTGTCCGGATCGAGGCCCAGGTTGAACTGGTCTTCCCAGCGGAATTCGAAACGCGCCTTGCTCAAGGCATTGTCGCGGATCTGCGCGCCCGGGTGCCCCTTCGCCAGATCGGCGGCGTGCGCGGCGATCTTGTAGGTGATGATCCCGGTCTTCACGTCGTCCTTGTTCGGCAAGCCCAGGTGTTCCTTCGGCGTCACGTAGCAAAGCATGGCGCAACCGAACCAGCCGATCATCGCCGCACCGATGCCGGAGGTGATGTGGTCGTAGCCCGGCGCGATGTCCGTGGTCAGCGGGCCGAGGGTGTAGAACGGTGCCTCGTCGCAGCACTCCAGCTGCTTGTCCATGTTCTCTTTGATCAACTGCATCGGCACATGGCCAGGGCCTTCGATCATGGTCTGCACGTCGTGCTTCCAGGCAATCTTGGTCAGCTCGCCGAGGGTTTCCAGTTCGCCGAACTGCGCTTCGTCGTTGGCGTCGGCAATCGAGCCGGGACGCAGGCCATCGCCCAGCGAGAAGCTGACGTCGTAGGCCTTCATGATTTCGCAGATGTCTTCGAAATGGGTGTAGAGGAAGTTCTCTTTGTGGTGCGCCAGGCACCACTTGGCCATGATCGAACCACCCCGGGAGACAATGCCGGTCACGCGCTTGGCGGTCATCGGCACGTAGCGCAACAGCACGCCAGCGTGGATGGTGAAGTAATCGACGCCCTGCTCGGCCTGTTCGATCAGCGTGTCGCGGAACAGCTCCCAGGTCAGGTCTTCGGCCACGCCGCCGACTTTTTCCAGGGCCTGGTAGATCGGCACGGTACCGATCGGCACCGGCGAGTTGCGGATGATCCACTCGCGGGTTTCGTGGATGTGCTTGCCGGTGGACAGGTCCATGATGTTGTCCGCGCCCCAGCGAATACCCCAGGTCAATTTCGCCACTTCTTCTTCGATGGACGAACCCAGGGCGCTGTTGCCGATGTTGCCGTTGATCTTCACCAGGAAGTTACGGCCGATGATCATCGGTTCCAGTTCGGTGTGGTTGATGTTGGCCGGAATGATCGCACGGCCGCGGGCGATCTCGTCACGGACGAATTCGGGGGTGATGATTTTCGGTACGCTGGCGCCGAAGCTGTGGCCCGCGTGTTGCTGGTCCAGCAGGCCGGCGGCGCGGGCCTCTTCCAGCTTCATGTTTTCGCGGATGGCGACGTATTCCATCTCGGCGGTGATGATGCCTTTGCGCGCGTAGTGCATCTGGCTGACGTTGGCACCCGGTTTGGCGCGGCGCGGGTTGTTGACGTGGGCGAAGCGCAGCTTGGCCAGCTCCGGATCGGCAAGGCGCTCCTGGCCGAAGTTGGAGCTCAGGCCGCTCAGGCGCTCGGTATCGCCACGGGATTCGATCCACGGCGAACGCACGTCAGCCAGGCCTTTGCGCACATCGATGATGACATTGGGGTCGGTGTAGGGGCCCGAGGTGTCGTACACCACTACCGGCGCGTTGATTTCGCCGCCGAAGTCGGTCGGGGTCACGTCCAGGCTGATTTCGCGCATCGGCACGAGGATGTCGGGACGACTGCCCTGGACATAAATTTTTTGCGAGCGGGTAAACGGCTTAACCGATTGCTGATCGACCTTGGCCGAGTCACTCAGATTGGTTGCGATTTTTGATTTTGTAGTCATCACGGGCTCTCCAGACACACATCCAGGCAGTGGATTTTTTGTCGGAGCGAACCTGTAAACGAATGGACGCACGGGCGCTGGGAAAACCAGCTGTGCTGTGCTCAATACTCGAGGGGTGTTCGATTGTCGAACAACATCCCGGACGAAGCACAAGAGGACTCGCCGGGTGACGAGAAATCTTGTTCCCTACGCAGGCGCTAACCTGATCAGGTTCAACGGGATCCGAAATTATTCGATCTCAGCCTCATAGCAAGGCACCCCGACAAGAACCCGGCCAGTCTAGACACAACTGGCAAAGAACGCCAATCCCACTGCAAATACCATGATGAATGGCGTAATTACACGCAGTATCAGGATTGTTGCCGCCTGAATGCGCAACTACACTCGCTACGCTGAGCCGGCATTGACGCTGTCAAAGCGGGGCCTTAGCCTTGGCGCTCAAATTACCTCTGTAATATCAATTCTAGGGATCGTCTATGCTGCGCAAACTCTCACTGGCCCTTGCCGTGTCTTGTGCGTCCAACGGATTGGCCTGGGCAGCAGATGCGCCCCTATCGAACAAGACGGACCTGGTCAGCGTTTATCAGGAAGCCGTCAACAACAACGCCGACCTGGCGGCTGCCATCGCCCAATACGGCGCGCAGAAGGAAGTCGTACCCCAGGCCCGCGCCGGGCTGCTGCCGAACCTCTCGGGCGGCGCGAATATTTCCGAGGTGCGTACGGATCTCGATCAGCCATCCTCCACGCTCAACCGCGACGCTCATTCCTACCAGGCCACTTTGGCGCAGCCGCTGTTCCGGGCTGACCGCTGGTTCCAGTTCCAGGCCGCCAAGGAAGTCAACGAACAGGCCGCCCTGCAACTCTCGGCGACCGAGCAAAACCTGATCCTGCAAACCGCTAACAGCTATTTCAACGTGCTGCGCACCCAGGACAACCTGGCCTCGACCAAGGCTGAAGAAGCGGCGTTCAAACGTCAGCTCGATCAATCCAACGAGCGTTTCGATGTTGGTCTCTCGGACAAGACCGACGTATTGAACTCACAAGCCAGCTACGACACCGCACGCGCCAACCGGATCGTTGCGCAGCGCCAGGTGGACGACGCCTTTGAAGCATTGATCACCCTGACCAACCGCCAGTACAACTCGATCTGGGGCATCAGCCATAACCTGCCGATCCTGCCGCCAGTACCAAACGACGCCAAGGCCTGGGTCGAAACGGCGGGCAGGCAGAACCTCAATCTGTTGGCCAGCAACTATGCTGTCAGCGCCGCCGAGCAAACCCTCAAGCAGCGCAAGTCCGGGCACTTGCCAACGGTTGATGCGATAGCCAAGTACGAGAAAGGCGACAACGACGCACTGGGCTTCAGCAACCCGAATAACCAGCCTGTGCCGTTCGGTGGCAACGCCGAGCAAACGACCGTTGGCCTGCAACTGAACATCCCGATCTACAGTGGTGGCTTGATCAACTCCCAGGTGCGTCAATCGTATGCACAGCTGGACCAGACCGAGCAGCAACGCGAATCCCTGCGCCGCAGCATCGTGGAAAATACCCGCGACCTGCACCGCGCGGTGAACACCGATGTCGAGCAGGTACAGGCGCGCAAGCAATCGATCATCTCCAACCAGAGCGCGGTGGAAGCGACTGAAATCGGCTATCAGGTGGGTACGCGAAACATCGTCGACGTGCTGGATGCGCAGCGCCAGCTCTACACCTCGGTGCGCGACTACAACAACACCCGCTACGACTACATCCTCGACAACCTGCGCTTGAAGCAACAGGCCGGCACGTTGAATCCGGGGGACCTGCAAACCCTGGCACGCTGGCTCAATCCCAACTACAACCCGGACAAGGATTTCCTGCCACCAGATCTGGCCAAGGCTGCGGCTGAGCAGTTGAAAGCCCGGCCTTGACCATCAGATTTTAGGCAGCACAAACCTTGTGGGAGCGAGCTTGCTCCGGGCGGCGTTCCGACGATCGCTGACTGACAGGCAACTTAAGTGTTGAATGTTCAGCCGCCATCGCGAGCAAGCTCGCTCCCACAGGATCATTGGCGGACTGAAGAGTTGTCGATCAACCGCCCCAACCCGTCCAGCAACCGCTGCAACGCACCTTGATTAGTGCGCATCACTTTCAACCCGGCCTCTGCCATGCGCTGCGCATCTCGCGGCAGTTCGAATAGACGCTGCACCGCCACCGCCAGCCCTTCAGCATCCTCCACTTCCTGCAACGCCCCGGCACTGCGCAACTGGGCGGCGATTTCGAGGAAGTTGAAAAGATGCGGACCGCTCAACACCGGTTTAGCCAGGGCCGCCGGCTCCAGCAGGTTATGCCCGCCGTTGGGCACCAGGCTGCCGCCGACGAATGCACTGTCCGCCAGGGCATAGAGAAACAGCAACTCGCCCATGGTGTCGCCCAGCAGCACCGACGTATTCGCACTGACCGCATCGCCGCTGGAACGCCGGACCGTGGCAAACCCCTGTTGCTGGCACAACCCGTACACCGAATTGAAGCGCTCCGGATGACGCGGTACCAGAATCAGCAAGGCATCGGGGTGACTGGCCAACAACTGACGATGGGCTGCCAACACCACTTCATCCTCGCCCTCGTGAGTACTGGCGGCGATCCACACCGGTCGCTCCAGCGCCTGCCATTGCCCGCGCAGCTCAACAGCACGCTCCAGCAGTTGCGGGTCGATGGTCAGGTCGAACTTGATCGATCCGGTCACTTCGACGGTTTCCGTCCGCGCGCCGAGGTCGCGCAAGCGTCGGGCTTCGGCTTCGGTCTGTACCGCGAACAGGCTCATCTCGGCCAGCATCGGCTGGGTCAGCTTGGGAAACCGGCCATAGCCCTTGGCCGAACGCTCGGACAGTCGCGCATTGGCCAGCGCCACGGGGATCCCGCGTTTGGCACACTGATGGATATGGTTGGGCCACAGTTCGGTTTCCATGATCACCGCCAGTTTCGGCTGGACCCGATCGAGGAAGCGCCGGGCGGCGCACGGCAAATCGTAAGGCAGATAGCAGTGCTGGATGCGCGGCTCATTGGCGAACAGTGCCAGGATCCGTTCCGACCCGGTCGGTGTCATGCAGGTCACGGTGATCGGCAGATTCGGATAACGCGCCAGCAAGGCGCGGATCATCGGCGCGGCAGCAATGCTTTCGCCCACCGACACGGCGTGCACCCAGATGCCGCCAGGTTTCATCGTCGGCATCGCGCAGGAGAAACGCTCGCCGATGCGCCTGGCATAGGCAGGCGCCTTGCGCGCGCGCAGCCAAAGCCGAATCGCTACCAATGGCAGCCCCAGATAAAACAGCGCGGTGTAGAGAGTTCTATTCATGGCGGCGGAGTTTATCGGCTTTTTTCGCCAATCGTCTGCAAGTGCACGGCAAAACGTTCGGCGAGCCAGCGCGCGGCCGGACCTAGCGGCTCATCCCGGCGCCATACCAGTTCCACCACCAGAGCCGGCGGGGTCCATTCGCTGACCAGTTCGACCATCTGATTCTGATAAGTCGGGTACTGCACTACGTGGCGTGGCAACCAGGCCCAGCCGAGGCCACGTACCAGCCATTCGGCCATCACATAGAAACTGTCGGCGCGCCAGACTTGCGGGCTGGCCGGGTCACTGCCGGGATAAATGCTCGACGCCGTGGACATCAGCAACTGCCGATGTTGCGCCAATTGTTGACTGTCCACTGCGCCTTTACGCGCCAACGGATGATCCTTGCCGCACACCGTGACCATTTCCACGCTGCCCAGCACCCGCCGCTCAAGTGCCTCGGGAATCTGATCGTGAAAGAACAGCAGCCCCAGATCGGCGCGCCGCTCCACCAGCTTGCGCGCGACATCGCCTTGGGCGGCGCTGGTCAGTTGCACTTCAAGGCTGGGGAATTTTTCCGCCAGGGCCTCGAAGCTTTCGATGATCGGCTGATACGGCATCGCTTCATCCTGCGCCACACGCAATCGCGCTTCCTGCCCGCGCATCATTGCCAGCGCCCGGCCGTTGAGCCGTTCGCACTGGCGCAACACCTCCCGCGCTTCGTCCAGCAATGCCGTACCGGCTTCAGTGAGCTTCGGTTGACGCCCGCTGCTACGGTCGAACAGGCTGACACCCAGGTCTTCTTCCAGCAACGCTATCGAACTGCTGACCGCCGACTGCGCCTTGCGCTGATCCCGCGCCACGGCAGAAAACGAACGCTGCTCCGCTACGCTGACAAACAACCGCAACTGCTCCAGATTCCATTGCATGCTCATGGCTCAACCCATCTTATAAACAGATAGGTAATGACTTTACCGCATCTGGCGAATCACTAGAATGCCGACCTCAGAGAGCAACACTTCACACGAGGATTGAACCATGACCGCTTACTACTACCTGGCCATTGCCATCTGCGCCGAAGTGATTGCCACTGTTTCGATGAAAGCCGTCAAAGGCCTCAGCACCCCGCTGCCATTGGTGCTGGTCATTCTCGGCTACGGCATTGCCTTCTGGATGCTGACCCTGGTGGTGCGCAGCGTTCCGGTGGGTGTGGCGTACGCCGTGTGGGCCGGCATGGGGATCGTGATGGTCAGCGTCGCGGCACTGTTTATCTACGGGCAGAAACTGGACGTGCCGGCGATGCTGGGGATGGCGTTGATTGTGCTGGGTGTTGTGGTGATCCAGCTGTTCTCCAAAACTGCCGGGCACTAAATCCGAAGCACGATTCATTGTAGGAGCGAGCCTGCTCGCGATAGCGGTGTATCAGTCGACATTGATATCGACTGACACGCCCTCATCGCGAGCAGGCTCGCTCCTACAGGTTTTGCATCCGCCAACAAATCTGCTCTTCGTCGAGTCTGTATACTGCGCCCTCGTCTTGAACACAGAGGTCGCTGCATGCCATCCGTTATTTCCACCGACGTTCTGATTGTCGGCGCTGGTGTCGCCGGCCTCTGGCTGAATGCGCGCCTGCGACGCCAGGGTTTTTCGACCGTGCTGGTGGAAAGCGCCAGCCTCGGCGGCGGGCAGAGCGTGAAGTCCCAGGGCATCATCCACGGCGGTGCCAAATACGCGCTGCACGGCGCCCTGACCGGCGCCTCGGAAGCCATCGCCGACATGCCGCGCCGCTGGCGCGAAGCCCTGGCTGGTGATGGCGAGCTGGATCTGTCCGGCGTGCGCCTGCTGTCCGAAGCTCACTACCTGTGGTCCCCCGGCACCCTCGCCGGCAACCTCACCAGTTTTTTTGCCAGCAAGGCCGTGCGCGGTCGCGTCGATCAGGTCAAGGGCGAGCAATTGCCGCCTGCCCTGCGAGACAAACGCTTCAAGGGCAAGGTCTATCGCCTGGCGGAACTGGTGGTCGATGTGCCGAGCCTGATCCAGCGCCTGGCCGATCTGGCGGGAGATGGTTTGCTCGCAGGGCAGAGAATCGAGCCGTTGCTGGAAGGTGGCGTGCTGGTCGGCCTGAAGGTGGATGAGCGCGAAATCCGTGCCCAACGCATCGTCCTGAGCGCCGGTGCCGGGACGGCGGCATTGCTTGAAGCACTGGGCCTGAGCCAGCCCGCCATGCAGCGCCGCCCGTTGCACATGATCATCGCCAAGGGTCCAAGCCTCAAACCGCTGTACGCCCACTGCCTGGGCGGTGGTACCAAACCCCGTATCACCGTGACCACACACCCGGCGGCGGATGGCCAATGGGTCTGGTACCTGGGCGGCGATATCGCGGAATCTGAAGGCGTGGCCCGTGAGCCTGCCGAGCAAATCGCCACCGCACAGAAAGAACTCGGCCAGTTGCTGCCGTGGATCGACTTGAGCACGGCGCGTTGGGCCACCCTGCGCGTAGATCGCGCCGAACCCCTGCAATCCGGCCTGACCCGCCCCGACAATGCGTTTCTCGCAGAAGAAGGCCGCCTGCTGGTGGGCTGGCCGACCAAGCTCGCCCTGGCGCCGGACTTCGCCGACCGTGTGATCGCCAGCCTGACCCGCGACGGTATCCAGCCAAGCCACCGGCCAGCACTGCCTGAACTGCCGAAGCCACCGATGGGCGTACCTGCCTGGGAGCAACTGCTGCCATGAGCCAACCGACCCTGCACGACCTGCATCGCCCCCTGGGCAGTACCGGCCTGGTGGTTTCACCCTTGGGCCTTGGCACGGTGAAACTGGGCCGCGACCAAGGGGTGAAGTATCCCAACGGCTTCAGGATTCCCGATGACGATGAAGCGCACATGTTGCTCAAGCTCACCCGCGACCTGGGTATCAATCTGATCGACACCGCACCTGCCTATGGTCGCAGCGAAGAACGCCTCGGCCCGTTGCTGCGCGGTCAGCGCCAGGACTGGGTGATTGTCAGCAAGGTGGGTGAAGAGTTTGCCGACGGCCAGTCCCTTCACGATTTCAGCGCCGCACACACACGTATGTCGGTGGAGCGCAGCCTGCAACGCCTGGAAACGGACTTCATCGATCTGGTGCTGGTGCACTCCGATGGCAACGACCTGGCGATCCTCAATGACTGCGAAGTCTACGAGACCCTCGCCGCGCTCAAGGCCGAAGGCAAGATTCGCGGTTTCGGCTTTTCCGGCAAAACCGTCGACGGTGGCCTGAAGGCCCTGGAGCAAGGCGACTGCGCGATGGTCACCTACAATCTGAACGAACAAAACGAGAAGGCCGTCATTGACTATGCTGCTGCACACGGCAAAGCCATTCTGGTCAAGAAAGCCCTCGCCAGCGGTCATGTCTGCCTGAGTCCGGGCGTGGATCCGGTGCGCGCCAGTTTCGAATTGTTGTTTGAACATCCGGGTGTTGCCAGTGCTATTGTCGGGACCATCAATCCGCTGCACCTCGCCCACAATGTCGCGACCGTTGCCCAGGTCCTACGTAGCCACTGACGCCGCCCACGCGGCCTTAAGCAGGAGCCGACATGTCGCGTACGCTCATCAGAAAGAACCCGAGCAACTTCAAGACCCTGCCGTTATTCGTCGAAGCGACTCCCGAAGGCCTGGCTTATCAGAGCGTCGGCAGGCCGCTGAATTTCTCCCAGACCCTGCAACGTCGTCGTCCGGTGACGGTCGGCGACAGCGAACGGTTTTCCCTGGAGCTGGCCAACCTCGGGGTTTCGGTGCGCCTGACCCTGCATTGGCAGAATCGCGATTACTGGGTGCTGGTGCGCCAACGCCGGCAGGACCGTGGCGATGTGGTGCTCAAGCTGATCTCCGGCTACGTGCCGGCTCATGAGCTGAACCTGCCCTTGCACACGGCGATCCAGGAGATAGCCGAAGAATGCCTGCTGGAAACTCCGGAAGGCTGGCTCGGTGGGCGGTTCAATGACACCTGGCTGCCGACGCCCTACTCGGCCGCCCTGCATTACCGTGAAGCCCTGCCGTTTCGCTTGTCGCCTTTGTCCGGTTCGGCTCGGCCGGTACGTTGCGCCAATCTGATGCTGATAGAGCGTCCGCGGGCTTACGTGCATTTACCGACGGCGTCACTGCAATTGATTTACGACTTGCGCCTGGGCGTTCCCAAGGAAGCCAAATCCCTGAGCCTGTTCCATGTCGATGAAAGACTGGAAGGCGATCAACTCGTCGCCCGCCTCGACCGCAAGCGTCCCGATCTGTACTTGATGCCTTTGCAGGACGGCCATCCGATGGCTGAGCTGTATACCCTGAAAAAGGATCAACTGTACCCGGCCAGCACGCGCGGCCTGTACCTGGCCGAGAGTTTTGCCCGACAGGAAGGCTGGTTGGTGCGCGATGAGCGGATTCGCTGGAAGGACTGGGTGAGACAGCAGGGGTTGACCCCTCCGGGGAAGGATTCGGGGTTGGCGCGGTTACGTGGGAAGGCCAAGTTGCTGCTGAAGAAAATCGTGCCGCGTAAAAAAGTAAGCACTTAAACGCAAAAGATCGCAGCCTGCGTACTCCATGTAGGAGCTGCCGCAGGCTGCGATCTTTTGATTTTACGATCCCCAGGCTACCGGAAAAGATCGCAGGCTACGCCAGCTCCTACGACTTGCGGATCTTCTCGACAATCGCGGTGGTCGAGCTGTTTTCCACCAGCCCCAGCACTTTCACGGTGCCACCGTAGGCCGTCACGATGTCCGCGCCGACCACCTGGTCGACCCCGTAGTCACCACCCTTGACCAGCACATCCGGCTTGACCGCGCTCAGCAGGTTTTCCGGAGTGCCTTCCGGGAAACTGATGACCCAGTCCACCGCCCCCAGACCGGCCAGCACCGCCATGCGCCGGTCGACACTGTTGATCGGACGGCCTGGCCCTTTCAGGCGGCTGACCGATGCATCGTCGTTTACCGCAACGATCAAACGATCGCCCTGGGCCCGCGCCTGTTCGAGGTAGGTCACATGACCGGCGTGCAGGATATCGAAGCAACCGTTGGTGAACACGATCCGCTCTTTGTGCGCGCGGGCATCGTCGACCGCCAGCAACAGTTGCTCAAGACCCAGCACACCGCGCTCGGAACCTTCCTCGCGCTGGATCGCACGACGCAATTCCGGCGCACTGATGGCCGCCGTACCGAGTTTGCCGACCACGATACCGGCCGCCAGATTGGCCAGAGCCACCGCGTGAGGCAGCTCTTCGCCAGCGGCAATCGCGGCCGCCAGGGTGGAAATCACCGTATCGCCAGCACCGGTCACGTCGAACACTTCACGGGCACGAGCCGGCAAGTGCAGCGCCGGGTGATCCGGACGCAACAAGGTCATGCCGTGCTCGCCACGTGTCACCAGCAAGGCACCGAGGTCCAGGTCGTGCATCAGCTGCGCGCCCTTGCTCACCAATTCGTGCTCATCGGCGCAACCACCGACGATGGTTTCGAATTCGTTGAGATTCGGTGTGATCAGGCTCGCACCGCGGTAGATCGAGAAATCCTTGCCCTTGGGATCGGCCAGCACCGGAATGCCACGGGCACGGGCAGCCTGGATCAGCGCCTGATGGTTTTTCAGCGCGCCTTTGCCGTAGTCGGACAGCACCAGCACCTTGATGCCTTCGAGCAACTCATCGACCTGCACAGCCAGCGCCAGCGCGTCAGTGGCGAAGGGCTCTTCGAAGTCGATACGCAGCAATTGCTGGTGACGGCTCATGACCCGCAGCTTGACGATGGTCGGCTGGTGCGCAATGCGCTGGAAGATGGCCCGCACGCCGGCGCCCTTGAGGCTGTTGACCAGGCTGTTGGCGGCTTCATCGTCGCCGGTGACACCGACCAACGAAGCCGGAGCCCCCAGGGCGGCAATGTTCAAGGCAACGTTGGCAGCACCGCCCGGGCGGTCTTCGATGTGATCGACCTTGACCACCGGCACCGGCGCCTCAGGAGAAATCCGTGAGGTACCACCATGCCAATAACGGTCGAGCATGACATCGCCGACCACCAAGACGGGGGCTTGATCGAATCGCGGCATGGACAACTTCATGGTGCAACCCACATACAGAATGAACAGGGGCGCGATATTAACACAGGGTTGGTGTCGGCTTGTGCGGTGGCTGCAACCGGATGATTCGCCGGGATTTATTGCTCATTTTTTGAGCGAAAACCCGCCAGGCGACGACACGCATCGGCTTCATTCATAACCAGGCATCTCGTAGCTTGGGCAACAATTTCCAGAGATAACGTTGCAACATGCAGACACCCGCGCGAAAGGACGAGCCAGGCTCGCCCTTTCGGGGTCAGGCGATGTCTTCGGCCGGGGCGTCGAGGCCCATCGCGTTGAGGCGCGAGTAGTAGCCGTTTTGCGCCAGCAGTTGATCATGGGTGCCGCGCTCGACGATTTTCCCCTGATCCATGACCAGGATCAGGTCGGCCTTCTCGATGGTCGACAGGCGGTGAGCGATCACCAGCGTGGTGCGACCTTTCATGACCTGATCCAGGGCTGCCTGAATATGCCGCTCGGACTCGGTATCGAGTGCCGAAGTCGCCTCGTCGAGAATCAGCAGGGGAGCATTCTTCAACAGCGCCCGGGCAATCGCCAGGCGCTGACGCTGGCCACCGGAAAGCAGCACGCCGTTTTCCCCGACCTGGGTGTCCAGGCCTTCAGGCAACTGAGCAATGAAGTCCATTGCGTAGGCATCCTTGGCCGCCTTTTCAATGTCTTCACGGGGTGCACCGGCCAGGTCGCCATAAGCGATGTTGTTGGCCACGGTGTCGCTGAACAGGGTCACGTGCTGGGTCACCTGGGCGATATGCCGACGCAGGTTCAATAGCTTGTACTGTTCCACTTCGACGCCATCGATGAGGATTTCACCCTTGTCGTGGTGATAGAAACGCGGAATCAGGTTGGCCAGGGTCGACTTGCCGCTGCCCGAACGTCCCACCAGCGCCACCATTTGCCCGGGCTCGACCGAGAAACTGATGTCATTGAGCACCTGACGCTCGGTGTCAGGGTAGGTAAAGCTGAGGTTGCGCACGTCCAGGCGACCGCTGACGACGTCACGCTCGACGGTGCCGGTATCGACTTCAGGTTCGACATCCAGTTGCTCGAAGATACTTTCGGCACCGGCCACCCCCTTCTGGATGGTCGAGCTGACTTCGGACAGCTGGCGAATCGGCTTGGGTAGCAGGCCGGCCAAGGTGATGTAGGCCACCATGTCGCCGGCTGACGCATCGCCACGCAGGAACAGCACCAGGAACATCAGCACGGCCATGGCGGTGTAGATCACCAATTGCAGCAGCGGCGTGTAGATGGCGCCGGTGCGGGTCATGCGCAATTGCTTGTCAGTGTTGCCCTGGCTGGCGTCGAAGAAGCGTTTCTCTTCATAGGCTTCACCGCCGAAGCTGCGCACCACGCGATAACCCTGGATGGTTTCGGACGCCACATGCGTCACGTCTCCCATGGCCAGCTGGATTTTCTTGCTCTGCTTGCGGAATTTCTTGCTGGCGGTGCGCACCATGATGGCGATCAGCGGCAGGATGGCGACCATGACCAGCGTCAGGCGCCAGTTCATGAACAACAGCGAGGCAAACAGGAAGATCACCGTCATGCCTTCACGAATTACGACCTTGATCGCATCCGTTGCCGCCCCCGTGACCATGGTCACGTTGAAGGTGATACGTGAAATCAGGTGCCCCGAGTTATGCTTGTCGAAATACCGGTTTGGCAACACCAGCAGATTGTTGAACAACTGCACCCGCAAGTCATGGACCAGGCCCAGGGAAACCTTGGCCAGGAAATAGTTGCCCAGGTACGACCCCAATCCCTGCCACGCAGCGATCAGGATGATCAACAACGGCACCGCCTGCAGCAGTTGCAGATCCCGCAGGTAGGGCACGGTTGGAAACAGCGCCGCTTCAGGGTTGGACAGACCGTCGACGAAGTACTTGAGGATGTAGCCCAGCATTGGCTGCGTCGAAGCGAAAATCAGAAAACCGACGATGCTGATCAGGAACAGGCTGATGTACGGCCGGACATAGCCGAGCAGACGGAAGTAGATTTTCAAGCTCGATGGGCTTGCACTGAGACTGGAGTCGGTCATATCACGCGAATGTCGATAAAAAGGACGCTGACTTTAGCACAGCTTCCCCAGGGTTCTGGCAATCGCATACAGTCTGTGTATTGTGGCGCGTCAAATACCCACCAGATGTCCCTGCCTTGGTACGCTCGCTCAATTCAGGAATAAGTTACTCAGCATGCAATCAAACGCTTTGAACAGCACGTCCAATAGAATCTTCGATTTCATTTGCTTGTGGATCCTTCCGCTCGGTTATTTATTACTGCTTTGTGCGCTGTTTTTCCTGCCTGGGCGCAGTGTGCATCACAAGCTTTACTATGGCCTGTTCAGCATTCCGGCACTGATTGCGCTGTGCCTGCGTCCGCGGCTCAGCAAAGAACTGCTGCACGAACCGATCGTCATTGCAGTCCTGCTGTTTGTGGCGTGGGCACTACTCAGTCTGCGCTGGGGACTGGGCGGCGACATCGACTTTGGTGAGTTCAAACCGCCATTGCATACCCTGATGCTGTTCGTTGGCTGCTACCTGCTGGTGCGCTATCGCAGCGAAATCATTCAGCCCCTGCTGTTCTGCGCCGCAACGGTGGCGCTGATTGCCTCTGTCTATAACCTGTACAGGTTCGGCCAGATCTACCAACCGGAAATGCGCCTGATCGGTGTCGGCGCGTTCGACAATCCACTGCTCAGCTCCCACGCTTTCGGCTTTTTCTGTACTTACTGGCTGAGCCTGAGCATGACCTGCAAGCGACACCAGGTACTTTGGTTAAGCATACCGGCGATGGCGATCATGTTCGCCGCCGTCCTGGCCACCGGCTCCAGGACCCCACTGGTTGCACTGACGCTGGCCGCGCTGTGGCTGTGCTACATCTGCTGGAATCGACGCTCGGTCTTCATGCTTGGCTCCATGTTCATCACCGGCACGGCGACTTTCGCGTTGTTTGCGGACAAGATCCTCGAAAGAGGCAGCTCCTTTCGTATCGAGCTCTGGCAATTGGCCATGGACAGGATCACTGATCATCCGTGGATCGGGCACGGCTACAACGCCGAACTGACCCTGGACCCAGGCGTCGGCTACCCCCTTCAGGAGCCCCATAGCTTCGCCCTGGGCGTGCTCTACTACGTCGGCATTATCGGTCTGCTGCCATGGCTGTTCTTCCTCGCGTGGAGCTTCATCAGTAGCTGGCGCCATCGCGTGCAACCGCTGTTTGTCATTGCCTCAGCCTGGCTGGCCTTCGGTATCGGTGCGGGCCTGACCGAAGGTGGCGGAATTATCTCTCGCCCCAAGGAGCACTGGTTCCTGCTGTGGATCCCGTTGGCGCTGATTGCTGCATTGAGCATCAATCAACGGGCCAGGCGCCTGCTGGACACGCCGATCAAGACCGCGACACCAAGCGCACTGCAACAACTGACGGCCGATGCCCGGGTCATCGAAGAAGATGGTTTGGGCCCCAAAGTCCTGCGCCTGACCGATGGCAGCTTTCTCAAGCTGTTCCGCCGTCGCCGCTGGTACACCTCGGGCAGTTTCACGCCCTACTCCGATCGATTTGCCGTCAACAGTGTGCAACTGCGCAACATGGGCATCCCGACACCGCACATCCTCGACCTTTACCGGTTCGAAGACGGCAGCAACGCTGTGCACTACTCTCCCTTGCCGGGCAACACGCTGCGCCAGATCCTGCAAGGCATCACCGCCCCGGCGGTGCGCCAGGCACTGGTGGAGCGCTTCGGCAAATTCATGGCCCAACTGCATCAGCAAGGGGTCTACTTCCGCTCCCTGCACCTGGGTAATGTGCTGGTGCTGGAGGACGGCGAGTTCGGCCTGATCGACCTGGCCGACCTGCGGATTTACCCTTCATCGTTGAGCCCTTCGCTGCGTCGGCGCAATCTGCGCCACATGCAGCGCTACGCATCAGATTGGCACTGGCTGTTCGAGGATCACTTCGAAGCGCTGCTGCAGGGATACGCTGCAGTGGCTTCGCAATCCGACGTAGATAATTTGCACAGGCACGTGCTGGCCGGGAGTCCTCCTGCCCAGGCTCACCGATGATAGAAACCAACCCGCTTATCGCGATGACGGCCTACCTGCTCGCCATCGCGACTGCTGCGCTACTGTTGCGCAGCGTGCCGAGATTCACCCGACAGCTGGAGCATCGCGGCGAAAGCCGCTTTGCCGGCATCGACGGCTTACGCGGGTATCTGGCCTTCGGCGTGTTCGTGCACCACTCGATCATTACCTGGATCTTTCTGCAAACCGGCGTGATCGATTTTCCGCCGAGCAACTTCTACTCGCAGCTCGGCCAGGGTAGCGTCGCCCTCTTTTTCATGATCACCAGCTTTCTGTTCTGGGACCGCTTGCTGACCCATGGGCGGCAACACGACTGGCTGGCATTTGCGGTATCTCGGCTGTTTCGCCTCTACCCGCTCTACCTGCCGCTGATGTTGACCGTGTTTGTCTGTGTGTTCTATTTGCAGGACTGGGAACTCAAGGACTCCGGCACCCAGCTCATTGGCCAGACCCTGGCCTGGCTGATATTCGACCGGCCAGACGTCAACCAGTACCACCAGACCGGCATGCTGATATCCAACGTCACCTGGACGCTGGGGTACGAGTTGTTTTTCTACCTGGCCCTGCCACTGGCCGCCATGCTGTTCATTTATCGCGGCGGCTGGATGCAGACAGTGCTGTGCCTTATCGGCATCTATGCCCTGTACGAGGTGGTCGGCTGGGAACACTCGCTGAAGAAGCACTTCCTGGCCAGTTTCCTCGGCGGCATCGCTGCAGCGTACTGGGTTCGCCGCCCACAATGGGTCGCCTGGAGCCTGTCTCCGCTAGCGGGCATCATCGCCCTGCTCGCATTGGCGATCGCCTTTACGGTGTTCAACCGGGCTTTCAACCTGGGAGCGCTGCTGCTGCTTTCACTGTTCTTTGTGATCGTGGCGTCCGGCAACACCTTGTTCGGTGCCCTGAGACCACGCAGCATTCGCTGGCTGGGGGAAATCAGCTACAGCACGTATTTGCTGCACGGTTTCGTGCTCTGGGTACTGGTGCAGCGACTGCCGCCGGTATTGCATCTCGACGCCCGGCAAGCCTGGGTCTTCCTGCCGTTGCTGGCTGTGTGCAGTTGCCTGCTGATCATCATCAGCAGCCTGAGTTACCTGTACATCGAAAAGCCCGGTATCAATGCCGGCAAGAAAACCCTGCACTGGTTGCGCCAGAACAGGAAGCTGAGGAAAGAACTTTCGGAGGAGTCGGCTCAACAACGTTAAGCAACCACCGGGGCATGTCATCGAGGACAATGCCCCGCCTCCCCCCCTTGAATCCCGCCTTTGGCTCAGTCTTTCTCCAGCCGCGAGAAATACATCCGCCCCAGCCCACGCCAGGTTTTCTTGTTCCAGGCCTTGAACGGAATCTGCGCCAGCAACTCCCGCGCCAGCTTGCGATCACGGTTGGCGGTCTTGAGGAACATGGAGTTGAGAAATTTGTAGCGCACCTCGTCATACAGCGGGTGATCGCTGAAGAGCGCGTAGGTGCGCAGGATGCTGTCAATCATGAAGCGGTGGTTCTTGTAGGAGTTGGTGGCGTGCTTGCGATAGCGCGCCATCAACACATTCAGACCATCGATAAAGTAACCGGCATGGGTCACCTTCAGTTCAATCAGCAAGTCTTCCAGGCGAATGGTCGGGTCGAAACCGCCCACCTTCTCCAGCGCTTCGCGACGGATCATCAGGGTGGGAGCCGGAGGATAGGGCTTGCGCTCCAGGAACATGTCGTCGAAGTCCAGGCGACGGAACGGTACATCCCGGCGTTGGCGCTTCTCGGGGTAGAGATTGCCGTCGGCATCGATCAACTCGATGTTACCGGCGCAAATGCCGACCTCGGGCTTGCCGTCCATATGGGCGACCTGGGTGGCGATTCGCTCCGGCAACATGATGTCATCCGAACCGAACGGCACGATCAGGCTGCCCTTGGCCCGGGCAATCGCACCATTGAGGGTGTTGGTCAGCCCCTGGTTTTCCTGCACCCGGAAATCGAAACCATGGATTGCCTGCAGCGCCTTGATCCGCTCGACGCTGTCATCTTTCGAGCCATCGTCGACCACCAGCAACTCGATGTTCCGATAGGTCTGGTTGAGGACGCTGAGAATGCTTTCCTCGATGTAAGGGGCATGGTTATACGACGCGATGATGACCGTGACGATGGGTTGCGCGTCGTTCATGGCTGTTCCTTGCGGGCCTGTTCCAGGCCGGAGTCGATCAGATTGAGGTATTCGCGACGGAACTCCTCGATGTCATGGTGTTGCTGCAGATAACGGAAAGCCTGCTCGCCCTTGGCCTTGAGCTCGTCATCCGTCAGCCCGAGGTAAGTGTCCAGCGCCGCCTGCAGCGTCGGCACATCCTTCGGTGTAATCGCCAGGCCACCGGCACCCTCGATGAGCGGCAGCATGGCCGGCACGTTCGAGGCGATCACTGGCAAATGCCCGCTCATGCCTTCAAGCAGCGCCAACCCGAGTCCTTCGGCCAGGGAGGGCATGGTCCAGATATCGAAAGCGCGAATGTACTGCAGGGCAATTTCCTTGAACCCCAGCAAATGGGCGCGACCGCTGAGGCCGAGGCGGTCGATTTCCGCAGCCAGGCGCGACTCTTCACGGCCGGCTCCGATGATCGCCAGTTGGGTATTCGGGTATTTGTCCTTGAGTGCCGCGAAGGCCTGCAGCAAATAGATATGGCCCTTGACCGGCACCAGTCGCCCCAACGCACCGATCAGCCGCACAGACGGATCGATGCCCAACATTTCACGGGCCTTTTCACGACTGTGTTGCAGGCCTTCGGCTTGCTCGATGTCGATGGCATTGGTGATGGCGTAGGTATTCTGGTCAGTGAAGCCGCAGTCACAGTCCAGCAGATACTGTTTCACCGCAGGCGACACGCCGACGAAGCGCCAGTGACGATCAATCAGGCGCTGGGTCTGGCGGCGCCGGTAAAAACGGTCGTACTCGCCAAAGCCGTGGGAAATACCGATGCACAAAGGCACTTTCAGCCAGCGGTTGAGTGCCAGCATCATGTTGACCGGCTTGAAGCGATTGCAGATCACCACATCGAATTTTTCCCGGCGGCAGAACTTGTACAGCTGCCACATGGCCCGCAGGCGCATGCCCTTGAGGGACTTGTCGGAAAACTCGAAGTACACCGAACGGTCGGCCCGGCTCACCGCTTCACCCGGCCCGGGTTTGCCGCGCAAAAATGCGGCGGTCACTTCATAGCGTTCACTGGGCAGGGCCTTGACGATTTGCTCCGCGAGGTCGGCGAAATCATGGGCTTTGACGTTGTAGTCAGGCTGCAGTTGCAGGACCTTTGACCGCTGACTCATAACTCTCCCCGCTGAGAAACATTGCCTGGTGTGTGCTTGAGGGACCACAAAAGCTCGTGGCGCCGGACTGCCTTGCGAAAGAATTCGTTCTGGCCATAGGTTGGCGGCAAGCGGCCGGCCAACAACCGTTGGATCAACCGACGCAAGCGACGCTTGAACGGCATCGCCGGTTGCAGGTCGTGCATCATGCCCAACGCCATGGCTTTGTCTCGCTGCTGCTCCAGCGGCAAGGGCAGGCAATAAGGTTGCATCGGTTGGGACGGATCGAAGGCAGGCGGCAAGGCGATGCCGTCACCGGTATCGCCCATCGGCCAGCGGTCGTTGTCGTGCAGGTGGTTGGCATAGCCCAGCAGCGTGGTCGGTTGCCAGTCCAGGCCTTGCAAGGCTTCGAGGACTGCCGCCTGGGCGCAGATATGATCGGGATGCGGATCCAGGGTCGGATGCGGCAGGACGATGACCTCGGGCCGGGCCCGCAGCAGCAACTCTCGCAGATCCGCCAGCAGGTTGTTCCAGGTCGGCGCGCCATCGACATCGCCGGGCAGCACGAAAGGATTCAACCGGCGGAACAGACGGGTATCACTCATATCCGCTTCCCGCGATCCCGCCGCTACGGCAGGCGCGGCCTGCATGCTCGCCAATTGCAGACAGAAGTAACCCAGTTGTACGCAGTGAGCCTCGGGCACTCCGGCCCAACGTGGCACGGCGATACTGTCCCAGGTGCGCAGGCGGCCTTTCAAGCGGGCCGCATCGACCTTGTTCAGGCCCATCTGCCGATAGTGCTCGGCTTCGATTTCACCGGCGGTCAGCGTGACGATCCAGGTTTCGTCGGCCTGGCTGTACAAACCGTAGGCCGCCAGTTCGGCGTCATCGGCGTGGGGGGCGATGACCATCACCCGCTGATGCCGGTAATCCGAGTGCTCGAACGCCCACAGCACGGGCTCACCAAACACGCGACAGAAGCGCCCGCGCAAGCGCAGGTCACCGCGCGACAGCGCCTGAGCCTGACCACTGAGATTGAGGTAACGCAGGCCGTTCACGCCCCGCTCGAAGGTTTGTCGATCAGGGTTTTCGCCACCCGCCAACTCCACCACCGGATCGATAAAACGCCCCAGCCAGGTGCTTTTTACCCGCAGGGCCAACACCAGCGTCGCGTCGTCGACCAGCATCACGCCCTCGTCCAGCCGCAAGTGTTCACCGCTCAGGTGCACCTTGGGCTGTGGCGTATACGGGGGGAAGCTGTACTGGTAATCGTCTTTCGCTGAGTAGAACAGATGGTCGGCAAACCAGGCTTCGTGGGCAATCCAGCCAAGAACCGCCAGCACCAGCGGCAACCACCAGGCCACCAGCACACCTACGACGATCAACAGCACCAGCGCAATCAACAGGCCGATACGTTTATTGCGCCGGTGGCGCTTGAGCAGTTGCTGTTTGCGGCTCATGGCTTGGCTCATACGGTGAAGACCGGCACGGGGTTGCACCAGCGATCCTTGTACTCACGATCGGCGCGACCGAAGGAAAAGCGCAACGGTTTGTCCTGTGCCCGGGCATGCTCCCAGGCGCTTTGCGTATTGAGAAAACTCAGCACACTGCCAGGGCTGAACTCGCGAGTCTCGGGATCGACTCCGCCGTTGATGTACTCGACACTGATCCACTGCGGGGTCTCGACGCGGTACACCAGTTGTATCGCAATCGGCGCATCGTTGAGGAAAATCACCGAGCCGATCAGCAACTCGCGCAGCAACTCGACGACCTCGGTCATGCGCTCGGCACCCGTCGCCGGGAAGCCCCAGCGGCGCTGGAACAGGTCGCAATAAATCGCCGCCAGTTCAGTGCTGGAAAATTCGGACACCGGCCGCACCACGCCACCGGCCTCTTCCAGCAAGCGCAATTCGCGGCGCTGGTTATAGCGAAATTTTTTCGACAGTTCTTCGGGTGTGCGGGCCATGGCCAGTTGTTCGGCTTGCAACTTGATGCCAGTGAAACGACCTTCGTTCAGCGCCGACAGATACCGCGCGCGATGGCGCAAAGGCGCTTGGGTATCGGCAGCGGCGGGCAGGATGATCTCGGCGTTGCCCAGGTCGAACAGACCTTTTTTGCCGCGACGCTTGAGCACGTCCTTGGACAAGGCCAGGTCGCGCCCCCAGGTCGGGATCGCCGCCTTGACCTCGTCACCCTGGACCCAGGCCAGGTAACGCACCGGAATATCCGCCAATTGCGCCAGCCGCTCGACCACCATGGGATGAGTCGCGACACTGCCGCCATAACGCTGCCAGGTTTCGGCGTAAGTCGAGGCGTCGACTACCGCCCAGCCACGCTCGCGCCAGCCTTGAAATCGGTTGAGCATCAGCCCCTCTGTGCCAGTTCGGTAACGTGCGGCAAATGCCAGAAAGCATCGCGCACCGCGCGATCGGAGAAGCGTTCGCGCAAGCGCTCGAGCATTAACTCGGCACACTGTCGGCGTTGCTGATCATCCATGCCAGCCAGATGTTGCAGCCCTTGGGCCAGACGCTCGGCATCGCCCAACGGGAACAGGATGCCCACGCCTTCGACCACTTCTTTCGCTCCGCCGCACGCCGTGGCGAGCAAAGGTACACCAGCGGCCATGGCCTCCAGCAGCACCATGCCGAACGGTTCGTGATCAGAGCTCAGGGCAAACACATCGAAGGCCCGGAAGTAGTTGCGCGCATCCGGCACCTGACCGAGAAACAGAACCCGGTCACCGATACCCAGCTCCCGGGCTTGAGCCTTGAGGTTTTCCTCCAGACGCCCCTTACCGAGAATCACCAGCTGACTGTTGGCCGGCAACCCCGGCAACGCCTCGGCAAAACCGTGCAACAGCGTGGCCTGGTCCTTGTCCGGATGCAGCCGTCCGACGTTGCCGACGATCCAGGCATCCGCCGCCAGCCCGAGGGTTTCCCGGGCCTCGCGAGCCGACACCTGCGTGGCTTGCAAGGCATCCACGTCGATACGGTTGTACAAGGTCTGAATTCGCGAAGCCGGCCACTTCGGCAGGCAATTGCGCATGTCGTCGCGCACCGCGTCGGACACGCCAAGCAAACTCAAACGCTTGCGGAATATATGCGCGAACAGTTTACGGCTGCCGCGCTGGTAGTCTTCAAACCCGTGGTGCACGCCAATGACCGGCAACGACGTACCGAGCAAGGCGATGTAGATAGGCTTGAAGCGATGAGCGATGCAGAAACTGAAGTTGCGCGACGCGGCGATCTTGCGCAGATCGCCGATGGCTCCCAGCTTCAGGCCGCGAATGGCTTTGGAGCTGTACTCCATGAACAGCACTTCATCGCTGGCGCATTGCGCGGCGACTTCAGCATCGGCAACCCCGGTGAGAAACACCGTGGTCACTCGATAACCGGTCCCCGCGAACAGGCTGGCGTACTGCCGTGCGCAGTCCAGAAACGGCCCGTCATAGCCGTGGCAGAACTGCAGCACATGGCGTTCAGCCGAACGTGTCATAGGCGTTCGCGCCCTCTTTGACCACCAGGATGTCTTCCATGATCAGATACTGTAGATCCGAACCGAAGAACATGTTCAGGGCGTCGGTCGGCGAGCAGATCATCGGTTCGCCGCGACGGTTGAGCGAGGTGTTGAGCGACACGCCGTTGCCGGTGAGCACTTCCAGCGCTTTCATCATGTCGTAGTAGCGCGGGTTGTATTCGCGCTTGAGCACCTGGGCCCGGGAGGTGCCGTCTTCGTGGACGACTTCCGGCACGCGGGTTTTCCACTCTTCAGCCACTTCGAAGGTGAAGGTCATGAACGGAGCCGGGTGATCGATCTTGATCATCTGTGGAGCGACAGTGTCGAGCATCGACGGGCAGAAAGGCCTCCAGCGCTCGCGGAACTTGATCTGGTGATTGATTCGGTCGGCCACACCGGCCACGCTCGGGCAACCGATAATCGAGCGACCACCCAGTGCACGCGGACCAAACTCCATGCGGCCCTGGAACCACGCCACCGGGTTGCCATCGACCATGATCTTGGCGATCTGCTCCGGCATGTTGTCGAGCTTGCGCCACGTCGGCTTGTCGGCGTGACGGGCGCACGCGGCGATCACGTCTTCGTTGCTGTACGACGGGCCGAGGTAGACGTGCTCCATCTTCTCGACCGGTACGCCACGGGCGTGGGACACATAGGCTGCCGCGCCCACCGCGGTACCGGCATCGCCGGAGGCAGGCTGTACAAACAGTTCCTTGACGTCGTCGCGAGCGATGATTTTCTGGTTGAGCTTGACGTTCAACGCACAGCCACCGGCGTAGGCCAGTTTGCCGGTTTGCTTGAGCACGTCGCCCAGGTAGTAGTCGATCATCTGCAGCGCAATTTTTTCGAACAGCGCTTGAATGCTGGCGGCGTAGTGGATGTACGGCTCGTCGGCGATATCGCCTTCACGCTTGGGACCCAGCCACTCGATCAGCTTCGGCGAGAAGTAGTAACCTTTGCCCTTCTCTTTGTAGCGACGCAAGCCGATGACGTTGGCGTAGTCGGTGTTGATCACCAGTTCGCCGTTTTCGAACGAAGCCAGGCGCGAGAAGTCGTATTTGCTGGCATCGCCATACGGCGCCATGCCCATGACCTTGAACTCACCGTCGAGCATATCGAATCCGAGGAACTCGGTGATCGCGCCGTACAGGCCGCCGAGGGAGTCCGGATCGAAGAATTCCTTGATCTTGTGGATCTTGCCGTTTTCGCCATAACCGAAGAAGGTCGTGGCGTACTCGCCCTTGCCGTCGATGCCCAGGATCGCGGTTTTCTCTTTGAAACCGGAGCAGTGATAAGCGCTGGAGGCGTGGGCCAGGTGGTGCTCGACCGGCTCGATCTTGATCTTCTTCGGATCAAAACCCAGTTGCTCCAGGCACCAGACGATCTTGTTGCGATAGCGCTTGTAGCGACGGTTGCCCATCAGGATCGCGTCGAGGGCGCGGTCCGGGGCATACCAGTAACGCTTGGCGTACTGCCAGCGGGCCTTGCCGAACAGGCTGATCGGAGCGAATGGAATCGCTACCACGTCAACGTCGGACGGCTTGATGCCAGCCTGTTCCAGGCAGAACTTCGCCGATTCGTAGGGCATGCGGTTCTTTGCATGTTTATCGCGTACGAAGCGTTCCTCTTCAGCCGCCGCGACCAGCTTGCCGTCGATGTACAGGGCTGCGGAAGGATCATGGCTAAGGGCGCCGGACAGGCCAAGAATCGTCAATGCCACAGGGGTCTAGCCTCTTTAGTCTGCATGCAGGCGCAAGCGCCTCAAAAATTAATGTGCCCTCGCAAGGGGCGAGAGACAGCTAAAGGGCGGGATTATAGCTTAAAAGCAGCGGCAAGCCTCTAGCCGCAAGCGGCCAGCAACTGCGACAGGGACCTCGCGGCATTTTTATCCGCGCGCAGGTCGCCAATAGATGGAAATATTGCCGTCCACGCTTTGCCGGTAAATCGTGTACGGCAAGACAACGGTGTCCAGCGCGCCAGACACGGCCAAGTCCACCAATATGAGTGGTACAAGAAAACCCGTAGGGTCTGGCGGCGCATTCAATACACAGAAGTCGTAAGCCAGGCCGCTGTAGACACGGGGGATGGACTGGCAATAGGTCTTTTGCCTGCGCAGCCCCTGCGCTGCTTCGGCTTCATCCTGCAGGACCGTTGCGGCAGTCCCGCAGCCCATTAGCGACACTGATAAAACACCTGATGAAACTGCCATTTTGATTGTCACAGCCTGCCCTCCGAGAACGTCAGGCAAACTAGCATCGGGGCGATTTGGGCCACAGTTCATGACTTCCCAAGATCGCGTAGGACGGTTCACAAGAACTTGTCTGCTTTCTCGGTTGGCAGTTCCGGCCTCATCGCGGGCAAGCCCGCTCCCACAGGCTTTGTGCTCACCAACAATCCCTGTGGGAGCGGGCTTGCCCGCGATAGGACCGAAGGTCCTGATTCAGCCAGCACTGGAGATATCTTTGGGCAAACGCTGATCAATCACCTGGTAAAGGGCGCTACCTTCAGGCCAATTGCGCATGAACCGCGCGCGATCCCTTGCATACGCCGGGGCGAAACTGCCAAGGGAGCTGTGCTGGCACATCGAATCGAGATCGATCAACGCCCAGCGATCCTGCTGCCAGAACAGGTTATGGCCCTTGAAGTCGCCATGGCTGATGCGTTCGCGAATCAGCTCGGCAAACAGATGATCCAGCGCCGCCAACTCGACTTCCGGTGCATCACCGCTTTCAACATGCGGCGCAAAACGTTCGATGATGTCCGGCCCCGACAGATGCTCGGTGATCAGGTACGCCCGGCTGCGCAGCCACAGAAAACGCTTTTCCAGCAACGCCAGCGGCTTGGGCGTGGCAATCCCGAGGAACACCAGGCGATTGCCTTCGCGCCATGAATGCCAGGCCCGGCTCGGGCGCCAGAAGCGCTTGAGCCAGTGGGCAAAGCCCTTGATGTTGTAACGCTTGATCACCAGCGTGCGGCCATCCACCTCGACCTTACCGACGCTCGCCGCGCCCCCGGTCTTGTACAGATGCCCCTGATCGAGCAGGGTATCGGCCTGTTCCAGCACCGGCACCATCGACGACTCTTCCTCGCGGCGAATCGCCCGCAAGCCGAAGGCCCCGCGCTGGACGCTGAACAGCGTGCACTCGCGGCCGACCTTGATCAGGAAGTCTTTGAGGCGCCAACTGCGGACCTTGTCGATCTGCTTCTGGAGCGCCTCCATGGGCAAGGCGTGCTCGCCGTTGCTCAGCAGGTAATACACCAGCAACTCTTCAATGAAGGGTTCAATCGACTTCGGCAACTGGGCGAAGAACACCCCGAGGTTTTCCAGGACCTTCTGCCGTGACAGCGGCTGCCCCGGCGTTTCGGAGCAAATCCCGGCGCCGTCGATCAAGTACAGACGACCACGCTGACGGAGCAGGTTGTCCAGGTGCAGGTCTTCCTGCCACAGTCCTTTGCGGTGCATTTGACCGATGGCACCTAACGCCTCGGCCAGCACCGCTCCTTGCCCATCGGACAGCACGGGCTGCTGCTCAACCTGCTTCCAGGTATCACCCAGGCTTTCGGCGCCTTCCAGAAACTCGAACAGCAGCCAACCACCCTCACCCTCTTTCAGGCCATCGGCCAACAGCTGCGGCGTGGTCAATCCTTGAGCGGCAAGCAAGCGCACGCCGTCCAGCTCACGCTGGAAGTGCCGCGCAGCCTTGCTGCCTACCAGCAACTTTGCCAACACCGGTCGGCCACGCCAGACACCGGCACCGACATAACGCTGCCCCGGCAACACCCGCAACAGGCTCAGCAGTTGTAGCTCGGCGGGGCCGGCGGCATCAGCCAGCGAAACGCTCAATGGCAACGCCGGGTTGCGGCCGGCGGACTTCAACTCGGATAAACGCATCAGCGTGGTCCCTTTTGGCTGCGCCGCGTAGTCAAACGCCCCAGCCAGCTGTCGATCAACAAGCTGTCCTGTGGTTGATCCAGATAGGCGGCCAGCAATTGCCGCAGTTGCGACTCTCCCCACTCGGGCGCGCGGCGCGCCAGCGGTTCCAGGTCCTTGATTCGGTCACGCTGCCCGTACAGCAGTGGTCGGGTCTTTTCCAGATCGATCAATTGAGCCTGATAGCCGTTGCCGGTGGCGCGCATGAAAATATGCTTGGGATAGAAGCATCCGTGCACCTGGCGTGCCGCGTGCAGCCGCCTGGCCAGTTCGCCACTGGCCTTGAGGATTTCCGAGTGTTGCTCAGGGCTCAGTTCATCCCAGCGCTGCAACAGCGATTCGAGGTCGTCCCAACCATCCAGGGCGCGGGTCAACAGGACCGCCCGAACTTCACCATCGACCTTGCGCTCACCGTAGAACACCGCTTCCAGCGCCGGAACCCCCAGCTTCTGGTAACGGGAGATGTTGCGAAACTCGCGAGCGAAGCTCGGCTCGCCGAACGGTGCGCGTAACGTGCGGGTCAGGTAGTTGCTTTGACGCTTGAGGTAGAAACCATGACCTTCCAGGTCCAGCCGAAACACACTGCTCCAACCGCCCCGACCGGTGTTGGGCTCATCCACCGCGTCGAGTTGTTTGGCCCAGAGGGCATCGAATGTGCCGAGGCCGTGGCGTTCAAGCAGCGCACGGTCATCAGCGGCCAGAAAATCAGTCATTCACGTCCCTCGAAAAATCTCACCACGTGCCGGATACGTTTTTTGTCCGCAGCGTTGAGCCGGGTCCGATTGCGGTATTGCAGGTAAAAGCGCAGGCGCTGGGTTGCCGACAGTTGATACTTGGCGACCTTGTCCAGGCACGCCAGATCCTTGGTAATACGGTACTTGAGCCAGAAACCGCGCCAGAAATCGCCGTTGGGGCAATCGATCAAAAACACTCGGGCCTCATCGTCGATCAGCAGGTTGCGCCACTTCAAGTCATTATGGGTGAAGCGGTGGTCGTGCATGGTCCGGGTGTATTCGGCCAGCTGACGACTGACGGTATCGACCCAGGCGCGATCCGAAAGTTTCGGGTCGCGACGCTCGGCCAGTGCCGACAAGTCTTCGGTATGCGGCAGCTCCCGGGTAATCATCGCGCCGCGAGCGTAGGACACACCGCGTCGTTCCAGCCCCCAGGCCACCACTTCGGCCGTGGGGATGCCCCACTTGGCGAAGCGCTTGAGGTTCTGCCACTCCATCTTCACCCGAGGCTTGCCCAGGTAACGCCGCAAGCCTTTGCCAGCGCCCACATACCGTTTGACGTAATAGTTGACGCCATTGCGCTCGACCCGGATGACCTCCGAAAGCAGATCGCTGGTCAAACGCTCGCCTTGCAGCGCAAACACAGCCTCGAGGCTGCCAAAGTCATCGGCCAGTTCGCTGTAGGCCGGTTCCAGTTTCCAACCCGACATCAGAGCGCATCCCCGTATCGCTGTTTACGCTCGTAGAGCTTGTTGGCCTTGCCGTCGAGCCATGCCAGCAAAGCGGCCTCTTCACTCAGGATCTGGCGCAGCGGTTGCTGGAAATAGCCTTTGAGGAAACGCAGCTTGTCGCGGCGGGTCAGGCCGATGTCCAGCGCGGAAAAGTACAGGGCCGCCAGATCCTTGTTGCGCCAGCGCGAGGTGATCGCCGGGCGGGTCTGGGCGCGGTGCAGGTCGATCACCGAGAGCTTGAAGTCGTCCGCGGTCACCGGTTTGTCGGTGTGCAGCAGGAAGTGGCAGATGTAGCAGTCGCGGTGGTTGACCCCGGCGCGGTGCATCATGCCGGTCATGCGTGCGACTTCGGCGATCAGCGCGCGCTTGAGTTTTGGCTCGGGCGGCTGCTTGATCCAGTTGATACTGAAGTCTTCGAGGCTGACAGTGGGTGCCAGCTCCTCGGTGACGATGAACGAGTGCTGGTCGGCCGGGTTGCTGCCCTTCTCGCCATACGCGACGGCGGTCATGGTCGGCACGCCAACTTCCTGCAGGCGCTGAATGGCCTGCCACTCCTGACCGGCCCCCAATACTGGAAGCTTGGCGGTGAGCAGGTTCTTGAAGATTTCGCCCCAGCCGATGCCACGGTGGATTTTCACGAAAAATCCGTTGCCATCGACTTCCGTGCGTAAGGTCCGGCGCGCTTCCAGCTCGCGGTACACCTCGCCCTCAAGCCCCTCGACTTCGGTGAACGGGTCGCGTCCGGCCCAGAGGCTCTTGAACGGTTCAGCCAGCATCAACTTCATTTAAGCGTGCTCCGCCAGAATCACATCGGCCGCGTGCTGCGGCATGCTGTAGAGGTCGGCCGTCCCGGCGTAGGCCAGACCATTGCGGCTCCAGGCCGCCCTTGCTTGAGCGTCGTTCAACATGCCGGTCAGGTACTGCGTCAGCTGTGCCTGATCGAAAGGTTCGTCCAGCACCAGGCCGGCGTCGGCCTCGGCAATGTAATGGGCGTACCCGCACACCGCGCTCACCAGCACCGGCAAGCCAGCCACCAGCGCTTCGAGCAGCACGGTGCCGGTATTTTCGTTGTACGCCGGGTGGATCAACAGATCAGCACCCAACAGGAAACGCGGGATATCACTGCGCCCCTTGAGGAACGTGACGTTGTCGCCCAGCCCCAATGTCGCACTCTGCATCTGGAATAATTTGGGGTCATCCTGGCCAATTACAAACAGCCGGGTGCGTTTCCTCAACTCGGCAGGCAATGCCGCCAGTGCCTTGAGGCTACGGTCCACGCCCTTGGTCTTGAACCCGGAGCCGATCTGCACCAGCAGCAGTTCGTCGTCCTTGAGATCGAATTCAGCGCGGAACCCGGCGCGAATTTCATCGGCATCCGCCGGTCGGCGACGGTCCTGGGCGATACCCGGTGGCAGCAGGTGGAAACGCTCCAGCGGCGTGTCGTAATGCTTGATGAACAGCGGCTGCTGGACCTCGGAAATCATCAACACTTCGGTCTTGGCATCCCTGGCGAACACCGCCCGCTCGTATTCGGCGAAGTGGCGATAGCGGCCCCAACGGCGATACAGCGAGTTGCGCAGGTTCTGCGCCTTGTCTTCGAAGCAGCCGTCGGCGGCGTAGTAGACGTCCAGGCCCGGCATCTTGTTGAAGCCGATCAGGCGGTCGACCGGGCGCTTGGCCAGGTCCGCTTCCATCCATTCACTGAGCTTCTCATTGCGGCGATGGTTGAAGAACGCCTTGACCGGCGCCACCAGCACTTCGAAACCCGGCGGCACGTCACCCTCCCAGATCAGCGTGTAGACGCGAATCTGATGGCCGCGCTTCTGGCATTCGAGGGCGATGCGCATGAAATCGCGCTGCAAGCCGCCAAACGGAAAATATTTGTACAGGACAAATGCCAATTGCATCAGCGCAGCTCCTCAGCCATTAACAACGTGCTCAGTCGGCTGGCGACACGCTCGGGATTCAGACGCGTGAAGCACAACGGCAACTCGCGTTTCAGGTCAAATTGACGGGCATCTTCAGCCGTCGGCTGATAAGTGCATTTCTTTTGCAGGCACGGCGCACAAGGGAAGTCGCTGGCCATGTGAATCTGCACCTTGCCATAAGCGCCTGTCAGGCCCGGGTTGGTCGGGCCGAACAGCGACAACGTCGGCACATCCAGCGCGGCGGCCAGATGACCAAGACCGGTGTCGACCGCCACGCAGGCTTGCGCGCCGGCCAGCACCCTGCCGACACCCGCCAGGTTCAGTTTTGGCAGCACTTCGGCGTGCTTGAAACCCGCGGCGATACGCTCGGCCCGGGCTTTCTCCAGGGCATTGCCCCAGGGCAACTTCACCCCGACGCCAAGGTAGCCAACCCGTTCGGTCAGCTCGCGCCAGTAGGCTTCGGGCCAGTGCTTGGTGTCCCAGGTGGTGCCGTGCAAAAATACCACGTAAGGATTCTTGCGCGGCAATTCCACCAGGCGCTCGATATTCAGTCCGTAGTCGCCCAGGCCTTTAGGCAAGTCATAGCCCAACGCAATGGCGAACAACTGACGCACTCGCTCCACCGCGTGCTGCCCACGGGCAACGGCCAGACGTCGATCATAAAAGCGCGCTGCAATGGGCTCGCGTGCGGAGCTTTTATCGAGGCCGGCCACCGGAGCCTTGACGTAACGGGTCAGCCAGGCGCTTTTCAGCAAGCCCTGGGCGTCTATCACCAAGTCATATCTGGTGGCGCGAACGCTTTGCTTGAAGCGCTTCCACTCACCGCTCTTGATGGTCTGCCAGATGTTTTTGCGCCAGCGACGGATCGCCACCGGAATCACCTTGCCCACCGCCGGATGCCAGGTCGGGATTTCGGCAAAGCCTTCTTCCACCACCCAGTCGAATTTGATGCCGGGAATCGCCCGCGCCGCATCGGTCAACGCCGGCAACGCGTGAATGACGTCGCCCAGCGAAGAAGTCTTGATCAACAGAACCCGCAAGCTATTTGACCTCGACCACAGTGCCTTGCAACCGCTGCAAGGCTTCGTTCACGGCCTGCGGCATGAGCTGGCGCAGGCAGTTGTAATGGCCGAAACGGCAGGTGCGATCGAAGCACGGGCTGCACTCGATGCCCAGGCGTACGATTTCCACATGCTCGGCCAACGGTGGCGTGAAACCCGGCGACGTCGAACCGTAGACCGCGACCAGCGGGCGGTTCAGCGCGGCGGCGACGTGCATCAGGCCGGAGTCGTTGGACACCACAGAATCTGCACAGGACATCAGGTCGATGGCTTCGGCCAGCGAGGTGCCGCCGCTGAGGTTGACCGATTCTTCACGCAGACCTGGAATCAGCCGCGCGCGGATGTCTTCGCCCACGGCGTGATCGTTTTTCGAACCGAACAGCCAGACTTGCCAGCCTTCGCGGATCTTCGCTTCGGCGACCTTGGCGTAATGCTCGGACGGCCAGCGCTTGGACTCGCCAAACTCGGCACCAGGGCACAGGGCCAACACCGGACGGTCGAGGGTCAGACCGAACTTTGCCAGTGCCGCCTCGCGCGTGACCGGGTCGATCTGCAGTGTCGGGCGCGGATAGGGTTTTGGCAACTCGACGCCCGGCTCATAAGCCAGGGCCATGAAGCGCTCGATCATCAGCGGATAACGATCTTTATCCAGCGTGCGCACGTCGTTGAGCAGGCCATAGCGGAACTCGCCACGCCAGCCTGTGCGTTTCGGGATGCCGGCAAAGAACGGCACCAGCGCCGACTTCAGGGAGTTGGGCAACAGGATCGCCTCGTCGTACTGGCCGGCCAGGGATTTGCCGATGCGCCGGCGAGTCGCCAGTTCCAGAACACCGTGACCGAGCGGAAAGCTCAAGGCCTGGCGAACTTCGGGCATACGCTCAAGAATCGGCCGGCTCCACTCGGGGGCCAGCACGTCGATTTCGCATTGCGGGTGGCGTTGTTTCAAACACTGGAACAGTGTCTGCGCCATCACCATGTCACCGACCCAACTGGGCCCAACGATCAGAATTTTCATGTGGTTTCCATAAACGAACCGGGGAGGCCTACGCCTCCCCGCCTCGAAAATCTCTGCGGGAGCACGGCGGCTTGCGATGGGTCATCACCTTCAACATTGCTGTCGAGTGTCACTCCGCTATCGCGAGCAGGCTCGCTCCCACATTGGGTATTGGTGTACCTCGATCCGCATGGCACTGCAGATCCACTGTGGGAGCGAGCTTGCTCGCGATGAGGCCATCACATTCAACATCAATGGTAACTGTCAGTCCGCCATCGCGAGCAAGCTCGCTCCCACAGGGGTATTGGGCGTATCGAATATCCCGTTTCAGCTTAGCCCCAGCTCACGCCAGATCCGCATGACCTGCCGCCGTTCGTCCGCGAACTGGTCGCCCGGAATCACCCCCGGGTCCTTCTGCAAGGCCTGCCGGTGGGCGGCGGAACGGTACGCTTTATACGCTTCACGCAACAGGCCGGCATCTTCGACGGGCATCAGCCCTTCATGCTCCAGCTCTTCCAGAATGCGGATGTTGTCGGTCCAGCGCAGCAACGGCGGGTGTGTTTCGGACCACGCCAGGGCCGCGTATTGCACCATAAATTCAATATCGACGATACCTCCGGCGTCCTGCTTGATATCGAACGGCGCCGTGGCTTCGAAGGCATTTGCCCCGGTGCCGGCCGCCGTGCTCTTGCTGCCCAGGTTATCGCGCATCTTGGCGCGCATCTCGCTGACCTCCTGGCGCAGGGTCGGCAGTTCACGCGTCTTGCCCAATATCGCGGCGCGGACTTTCTCGAAGGCCTGGCCGACATCCTGACTGCCCACCAACACCCGCGCCCGCACCAATGCCTGATGCTCCCAGGTCCAGGCCTCGTTTTCCTGATAGCGGGCAAACGCCCCCAGGGAACTCACCAGCAAGCCCGACGCACCGGATGGCCGCAGACGCATGTCCACTTCATACAACTGCCCGGAGTTGGTCTGTGCAGTCAGCAAGTGAATGATCCGCTGCCCCAGCCGGGTGAAGAATTGCGCGCCATCGATGGGTTTGACGCCATCGGTTTCAGCCTGCGGATCGCCGTCGTGGATGAACACCAGGTCCAGGTCCGAACCATGCCCGAGTTCCAGACCGCCGACTTTCCCATAACCGACAATGATGAAGCCGGGATCGCACAAAGTGCCATCGGTGCGTAGCGGCGTGCCGTACTTGGCCACGGTCTGGCGCCAGGCCAGTGCCAGCACTTGCTCCAGGATCGCCTCGGCGAGCCAGGTCAGGTAATCGCTGACCTTCATCAGCGGCAGGCTGCCGGCGATTTCCGAGGCAGCCACCCGCAGGCGGTGCGCCAGCTTGAAGTGGCGCAGGGCTTCCATTTGCTGCTCGAGGTCGTCCTCGGGAATCCGTGTCAGGCGCTCGCGCAATTCAGCCGCCAGTTCTGGCGCCAGTGGCGGTTTGAACAGCCGGCCTTCGTTGAGCAATTCGTCGAGCAGCAGCGGGAAGCGAGTGATTTGCTCGGCGATCCACGGGCTCGCCGCGCACAGCGTCAGCAACCGCCGCAACGCACTGGGGTTCTCGGTCAGCAGCACCAGGTACGCGGAGCGACGGGCCACGGCTTCAACCAGCGGCAGCACCCGTTCCAGTACCAGGTCCGGATTGTCATGCTCCACGGCCTGCGCCAGCAAACGCGGAATAAAAGCATCGAGACGTTCGCGACCCAGACGCTGCATCGCCCGCAACTGGGGGCTGCTGCGCAAACTGGCCAGGGCTTTCAAGGCTTTTGGGGCATCCTTGAAACCACCCTCTTCCAGTTGACGGCAAGCGGCCTCATCGTCCTGAGCCTCTTCCCACAGCGGCAACCACTCACCGCCGACCACCACTTCGCTTTCGGCGCCCTGCTCTTCGTCGGGATCGGCGATCACCTGCCCGAAGTGCCAGGCCACGCGGCCGCGCCAATACATCAATTGTTCGTGGAAGGCCGTCCAGTTGGCGAAACCCAGCATAAAGGCAATACGCGCCTGATCCTGCTCGCCATCGGGCAACATTTGCGTCTGGCGGTCGGCAATCGCCTGAATCGCGTGTTCGGTGTAACGCAGGAATTCATAACCTTCACGTAGCTCGCCGATCACAGCCGGCGGCAGGTAACCCTGACCTTCCAGCGTGCTCAGCACCTTTAATAGCGGGCGTTGCTGCAAGCTCAAATCGCGGCCGCCGTGAATCAGCTGGAACGCCTGGGCAATGAACTCGACTTCACGAATACCGCCGGATCCGAGTTTGATGTTGTCGGCCATGCCCTTGCGCCGTACTTCCTGCTGGATCAGCTGCTTCATGGTGCGCAGCGCTTCGATGGCSGAGAAGTCCAGGTAGCGCCGGTAAACGAACGGCCGCAGCATCTCCTGCAGTTGCGCGCCGGCTACTTGATCGCCGGCCACCACCCGCGACTTGATCATCGCGTAGCGTTCCCAATCGCGGCCCTGATCCTGGTAATACTGTTCCAGCGCGTTGAAGCTCAGCACCAGAGCGCCGGACGAACCGTAAGGTCGCAAGCGCATGTCGACGCGGAATACAAAGCCGTCGACGGTCATCGGGTCCAGGGCCTTGATCAGCCGCTGGCCCAGACGAATGAAGAACTCCTGGTTATCCAGCGCGCGTTTCACACCGACGGTTTCGCCGCCCTCGGGGTAGGCAAAAATCAGATCGATGTCCGAGGACAGGTTCAGCTCCACGGCGCCGAGCTTGCCCATGCCGAGGATGACCATCTGCTGCGGCTCGCCGCTACGTCGGCCGGTCGGCACGCCGAACTGCTGACAATGCCGCACATACAACCATTGATAGGCCTGATCGATGCTGGCATCGGCCATGTCCGAGAGGTCGCGGCAGGTCTGTACCAGGTCAGCCTGACGGGTCAGGTCGCGCCAGATGATCCGCACCTGATGGCGTGCACGCTGACGGCGCAAGGCGCGACCAAGCTGATCATCGGTCTCGGCCACGCTCACGGCAGCGGCAATCTGCGCGCACAACTCACCGGGCGCGAAGCGGCGGTCCAGTTCGCCGGACTGCACCAGCGCCAGCAACATCAAAGGGTCACGAACACACTGTTCAATCACGAAATCGCTGGCGGCGGTGACGCGGGCAAATTGCGCCCAGCGTTCCGGCGTCCAGGTGGACAGCCCGTGATCATCGTCCAGGGCAGCGACGGCAGCCCGGAACGACTGCTCGGCGCGGGTGACCAACGGCAGGAGAATGGCGGGCAGTTCGGCAAGCGAAGGGAGGCTCATGGTCTATCCTTGATCGGCGTACAACGGACTGCATGTAGTGGTTTTCGAAAACTCACTACCTGAGGGACTGTCGAACAAAAGTTAGAAATAGCTGAAATTTCTTTAATTTTGGCAGCCAGCATCAAGCTTTTACCTTTTGTAGTTGGAAAAAGACCAACCTTAACGATTATTCTCACAACGCAGCCGGGGGCTACAAGCCGCTCATCTGTAGTTTTACTACTCGTATATACATTAGACGGGCTGAAATGCCGGAAGATTTGTAGTAAAACTACACGCCGCCGGAACAACCTGTCGGCAATCCAAGAATTCATAACGTCTGCCCACAAGGCCAGTCGCTAACTCAGGCAACCGATTCTGGTAGCCTTTCCGCCCTGGAGCAAGCCATGCAAGACCTCGATCCCGTCGAAACCCAGGAATGGCTGGACGCCCTGGAATCGGTTCTCGACAAAGAAGGCGAAGACCGTGCTCATTATCTGATGACCCGTATGGGTGAACTCGCGACCCGCAGCGGCTCGCAGTTGCCTTACGCCATCACCACGCCTTACCGCAACACGATCCCCGTTACCCACGAAGCACGCATGCCTGGCGACCTGTTCATGGAACGCCGCATTCGCTCGCTGGTACGCTGGAACGCGATGGCCATGGTAATGCGTACGAACCTGAAAGATTCCGACCTCGGCGGTCACATCTCCAGCTTCGCGTCCAGTGCGACCCTGTATGACATCGGCTTCAACTACTTCTTCCAGGCCCCGAGCGACGAACACGGCGGCGACCTGATCTACTTCCAGGGCCACACCTCGCCAGGCGTTTACGCCCGCGCATTCATGGAAGGCCGCATCACCGAAGACCAGATGAACAACTTCCGTCAGGAAGTCGATGGTCAAGGCCTGTCGTCCTACCCGCACCCTTGGCTGATGCCTGACTTCTGGCAGTTCCCGACCGTATCCATGGGTCTGGGCCCGATCCAGGCGATCTACCAGGCACGCTTCATGAAGTACCTGGAACACCGTGGCTTCATCCAGCCAGGCAAACAGAAAGTCTGGTGCTTCCTGGGCGACGGCGAGTGCGACGAGCCGGAATCCCTGGGCGCCATCTCCCTGGCCGGCCGCGAGAAGCTGGACAACCTGATCTTCGTCATCAACTGCAACCTGCAGCGTCTTGACGGCCCGGTTCGCGGCAACGGCAAGATCATCCAGGAACTCGAAGGCGTGTTCCGCGGTGCCCAGTGGAACGTGACCAAAGTCATCTGGGGCCGTTTCTGGGACCCACTGCTGGCCAAGGACGTCGACGGCATCCTGCAACGCCGCATGGACGAAGTCATCGACGGCGAGTACCAGAACTACAAAGCCAAAGACGGCGCGTTCGTGCGTGAACACTTCTTCAACACGCCAGAACTCAAGGCGATGGTTGAAGACCTGTCCGACGACGAGATCTGGAAGCTCAACCGTGGCGGCCACGACCCGTACAAGGTCTACGCGGCGTACCACGAAGCGGTCAACCACAAAGAACAACCGACCGTCATCCTGGCCAAGACCATCAAGGGTTATGGCACCGGTGCCGGCGAAGCGAAGAACACTGCGCACAACACCAAGAAGGTCGATGTCGAAAGCCTGAAGTTGTTCCGCGATCGCTTCGACATCCCGGTCAAGGACGATGAACTGGAAAACCTGCCGTTCTTCAAACCGGAAGTAGGCAGCGCCGAAGCCCGTTACCTGAGCGAGCGTCGTACCGCACTGGGCGGCTTCGTGCCTCAGCGTCGCGCCAAGAGCTTCAACATCCCGACTCCGCCACTGGACACCCTCAAGGCGATCCTGGACGGCTCGGGCGACCGTGAAATCTCCACCACCATGGCCTTCGTGCGGATCCTCGCACAGCTGGTCAAGGACAAGGAAATCGGCCCGCGCATCGTGCCGATCATCCCGGACGAAGCCCGTACCTTCGGTATGGAAGGCATGTTCCGTCAGCTGGGCATCTACTCCTCCGTCGGCCAGCTCTACGAGCCAGTCGATAAAGACCAGGTGATGTTCTACAAGGAAGACCAGAAGGGCCAGATCCTCGAGGAAGGCATCAACGAAGCGGGCGCCATGAGCTCCTTCATCGCTGCCGGTACTTCGTACTCCAGCCACAACCAGCCGATGCTGCCGTTCTACATCTTCTACTCGATGTTCGGCTTCCAGCGTATCGGTGACCTGGCCTGGGCCGCTGGCGACAGCCGCACCCGTGGTTTCCTGATCGGCGGCACTGCCGGCCGTACCACCCTGAACGGTGAAGGCCTGCAACACGAAGACGGTCACAGCCACCTGCTGGCTGCCACCATCCCGAACTGCCGCACCTACGATCCAACCTACGGCTACGAGCTGGCGGTGATCATTCAGGACGGCATGAAGAAGATGACCGAAGAGCAACAGGACGTCTTCTACTACATCACCGTGATGAACGAGTCGTACCAGCAGCCTGCCATGCCGGCCGGTGCCGAAGAAGGCATCAAGAAAGGCATGTACCTGCTTGAGGAAGACACCCGCGAAGCGGCGCACCACGTTCAGCTGATGGGCTCCGGCACCATCCTGCGTGAAGTCCGTGAAGCAGCGAAGATCCTGCGCGAAGAGTTTAACGTCGGCGCCGACGTGTGGAGCGTTACCAGCTTCAACGAACTGCGTCGCGACGGCCTGGCCGTTGAACGCACCAACCGTCTGCACCCTGGCCAGAAGCCTAAGCTGAGCTACGTCGAAGAGTGCCTGAACGGCCGTAAAGGTCCGGTCATCGCGTCTACCGACTACATGAAACTGTTCGCCGAGCAGATCCGTCAGTGGGTACCGTCCAAGGAATTCAAAGTCCTGGGCACCGACGGTTTCGGCCGTAGCGACAGCCGCAAGAAACTGCGTCATTTCTTCGAAGTCGACCGTCATTTCGTGGTGTTGGCAGCCCTGGAAGCACTGGCTGACCGTGGCGACATCGAACCTAAAGTGGTGGCCGAGGCCATTGCCAAGTTCGGTATCAACCCGGAAAAACGCAACCCACTGGACTGCTGAGGAGAGATTTTGTGAGCGAACTCATTCGCGTACCTGACATCGGCAGCGGTGAAGGTGAAGTAATTGAACTGTTTGTGAAGGTCGGCGACCGTATCGAAGCCGACCAGAGCATCCTGACGCTGGAATCGGACAAGGCGAGCATGGAAGTGCCCGCGCCGAAGGCCGGTATCATCAAGAGCCTGAAAGTGAAGCTGGGCGATCGCCTGAAAGAAGGCGACGAACTGCTGGAACTGGAAGTCGAAGGTGCCCCTGCGGCTGCCGCTGCGCCGGCTGCCAAGGCTGAAGCCAAACCGGCTGCTGCTCCTGCCGCCGCCGCTCCTGCTGCTGCGCCGGCTGCCGCCAGCGTTCAGCAAGTGCACGTGCCGGACATCGGTTCGTCGGGCAAGGCCCAGATCATCGAGATCCAGGTCAAGGTCGGCGACACCGTCGCGGCTGATCAATCGCTGATCACCCTGGAATCCGACAAGGCCAGCATGGAAATCCCGTCGCCTGCCGCTGGCGTGGTCAAGGCCATCAGCGTCAAGCTCAACGATGAAGTCGGCACTGGCGACCTGATTCTGGATCTGGAAGTGGCGGGTGCTGCTGCACCAGCTGCTGCCGCTCCAGCTCAGGCGGCCGCTCCTGCCGCCGCTGCTCCCGCGCCTGCCGCTGCCGCACCGGCTGCTCCAGTGGCCGACAGCGTTCAGGACATCCACGTTCCGGACATCGGTTCGGCGGGCAAGGCCAAGATCATCGAAGTCCTGGTCAAGGCCGGCGACACCGTTGTGGCCGACCAGTCGCTGATCACCCTGGAGTCCGACAAGGCGAGCATGGAAATCCCGTCGCCAGCCGCTGGCGTGGTGGAAAGCATTTCCATCAAGCTCGATGACGAAGTCGGTACCGGCGACCTGATCCTCAAGCTGAAAGTCAAAGGCGCCGCTCCGGCCGCTGCACCGGCAACTGCCGCTGCAGCTCCGAGCGCACCTGCTCCAGCTGCTGCTCCTGCCGCCGCCGCACCTGCTGCTGCCCCGGCCGCCGCGCCAGCCAAGCCTGGTGCAAAAGTTCACGCCGGCCCTGCCGTGCGTCAACTGGCCCGCGAATTCGGCGTCGAGCTGAACGCCGTTGGCGCCAGCGGTCCGCACGGTCGCATCCTGAAGGAAGACGTGCAGGTTTACGTCAAGGCCATGATGCAGAAGGCCAAGGAAGCGCCGGCCGCTGCTGCTGGCGCAACCGGTGGCGCGGGCATCCCGCCGATTCCGGTCGTGGACTTCAGCCGCTTCGGTGAAATCGAAGAAGTGCCGATGACCCGCCTGATGCAGGTCGGCGCCGCCAACCTGCACCGCAGCTGGCTGAACGTGCCGCACGTGACGCAATTCGACTCGGCGGATATCACCGAGCTCGAAGCGTTCCGTGTTGCCCAGAAAGCCGTTGCAGAGAAGGCCGGCGTCAAGCTGACCATCCTGCCGTTGCTGCTCAAGACCTGTGCGCACCTGCTCAAGGAACTGCCGGACTTCAACAGCTCGCTGGCGCCAAGCGGCAAAGCGATCATCCGCAAGAAATACGTCAACATCGGCTTCGCCGTCGACACCCCGGATGGCCTGCTGGTACCAGTCATCAAGAACGTCGACCAGAAGAGCCTGCTGCAACTGGCCGCCGAGGCTGCTTCCCTGGCTGAAAAAGCCCGGACCAAGAAGCTCTCGTCGGACGAGATGCAAGGCGCCTGCTTCACCATTTCCAGCCTCGGCCACATTGGCGGCACCGGCTTCACGCCGATCGTCAACGCGCCGGAAGTCGCGATCCTCGGTGTTTCCAAGGCAACCATCCAGCCAGTCTGGGACGGCAAAGCCTTCCAGCCGAAACTGATGCTGCCACTGTCGCTGTCCTACGATCACCGTGTGATCAACGGCGCCGCTGCTGCACGCTTCACCAAGCGTCTGAGCGACCTGCTGGGCGACATCCGCACCATGCTCCTGTAACACCGACCGGCCCTCCTTCACCGGAGGGCCTGTTGCGTTCCACGTTTCCGAGCGCCACGCTCGTACCTCAACCCCGCCAATTTGGCGGGGCTTTTTTTTGCCTGAAGTTCTTGTTTGATACGCTTTCCTACATTTGTGGCTGATATCGCCCACAACTCGAATCCATTTCTGCCAGATATTTATTCAGGCCAAATAACTAGTCTTGGCTGAACACCCTCCCATTACATCCGAAATAACCAACTACCAATTAACTGGCAGCGATTGGACTCAAACATGCTCAAACTAACTGTTGGCCCGATTATTGGCCACACCACAACTAATCACGCGCGTATATTTGTGCGCGGCGAAGCGCAAAAAGATGCACCCGTATTTGCCGGCATCCGTTATCGGCAGTCCGGGCGTGAGCAATGGCTTAAAAGTATCTTTGTAAGGCTGACAAGCCTGCAAGACATGTCCGATGTCATTGTTATCAATAACCTGGCGGCCGATACCGAATACGAATACCAGGCTGGCTGGTTCAGTACCACGAGTGCCGGGCACTCCGTGGATTCGGTGCAAGAACTGCCGCTGCGATGGCCGCAAGAACTCTATCGCGTGCGCACCCGGTCCAGCACGGCCGGCACACCACGAGCCTATTTCGTTGGCTCATGCCGTTACTTGCGGATGACCGCCGGCATCCCGTCGGCGCCACATCTGGGCGACCGGATATTTGCCTCGATTTCACAATTGGCTCAGCAAGCCGACCCGCCGGTCAGCGCGATGTTGATGACTGGCGATCAGATCTATGTCGACGATTTGAATTTTTTCGCACCTGACCGCGAATATCAGGAAATACTCGCAAAATACCGTGCGACTTTCTCACAGCCGCATATTTCCAGGTTAATGGCCAATGTATCGACTTACATGATCCTCGACGATCACGAAATTGAAGATAACTGGCCGAAAAATAAAAAATCAGGCGATGATTTTTTATATAAAAACGCCATCACTGCTTATGAGTTATATCAAGCCAGCCACAGCCCGGCATTTGAATTACTAGAGGATGGGCGGATCAGCCGGCATCCGAAGCACTATTGGTATAAGTTCACCGATGGCGATATCGAATGGTTCGTCACCGATAGCCGCACCCAGCGTAATCTGTCCGCCGATGATCGACGTATCCTTGATGTTGAGCAGGAATATGCCTTGTGCCAATGGCTGATCCACAGCCCCGCCCGGGTCAAGTTGGTGGTCACCAGCGTGATGCTCTATCCCGACGCCAAACACAACGGGGATGACGCCTGGGCCGGTTTTCCCGGGCAACGGCTGCGGTTGCTGGAGACCATTCGCTCGCACCGACTGAAGAATATCATTTTCGTTTCCGGCGACGTCCACGGCTCCTTGACCAGTCGACTGACCCACAGCGAAGACCCGGACTTTGAGGTGCACACCATCGTGTCGTCGCCATTGTGCAACATCAAACTGTTGCCCTATGCCAGTCAATCCAGCTTTATCCTCGACCAGCCGTTGGCACGCAACGCCGCAGGCGAATATCGACAGGAATTGACCGGCAAAGTCATCAGTCAGGATAACTTCGCGCATCTCGTCATCGATGCAGAACGCATTCAGGTGAATTACCACGATCGGGAGGGCAAGTTGCTGCAATCGACAGGCATTAATTTGCGTTGATGGCAAAAAAATCACAGCCTTCGGGACGCTCGGCTTTCGTCAGACGAGATGCAAGGCGCCTGTTTCACCATTTCCAGCCTCGGCCACATTGGCGGCACCGGCTTCACGCCGATCGTCAACGCGCCGGAAGTGGCGATCCCCGGTGTTTCCAAGGCAACCATCCGGCCAGTCCGGGATGGCAAAGCCTTCCAGCCGAAACTGATGTTGCCACTGTCGCTGTCCTACGATCACCGTGTGATCAACGGCGCCGCTGCTGCACGCTTCACCAAGCGTCTGAGCGACCTGCTGGGCGACATCCGCACCATGCTCCTGTAACACCGACCGACCCTCCTTCACCGGAGGCCCGATTGCGTTCCACGTTTCCGAGCGCCACGCTCGTACCTCAACCCCGCCAATTTGGCGGGGCTTTTTTTGCCTCGATCTCCACTGTTCTCCAAAAATAATATCCTGTTATTTCTGACAGTTGTTTTTCCAGCCTTACGTCACTTAGTTTAATAAGCGAGGGCCAATCACTGGTCCCATTATTAAGGATGATGACATGCAAAACCCACCTCAACCACGCTGCAGCGCTCGCTCCAGCCCACGCCTGGACACGACTTTCGGCACCCAAGGCACTGTGAAGTGCAACGCAATGCTGCTTGGTAACGGGGTATCCGCCTCGTCTATCTATGCCGTCGCTCTGCGTCAGGACCGCTCGCTAGTGTTGGCAAGCAGCTATGCCGACAAAGCACTTCTGATCGCCTTGAACGAGGATGGCAGCCTGGACCGAACCTTCAATGCCCAGGGTTATGTGTCTGAGGATCTTGATGATGTACGCCCCAACGAAGGTATCGATGTTCAGTTGATGCCCGATGGTCGGTTGCTGCTGACAACATGGCTCGAAGGCCAGGACGGGTATATTCCAGGGTTCGTCATGTACCACCACAATGGCCAGCGTGACCGGACCTTCGGCAATAACGGGGTCACCATCGTCGAATTGGATTCCTCGCGCAACGCCAGGACCCGGCGCTCAATCATGGCCCGCTCCTCAAAAGCTCGTAATGGCACCCACAGCACTCCGCCCATCATGACTCCCGAGGGACAGTTACTGATTCCGTTCGTAATGGACAACTTCTACGGCGAACCGGCCAGGACCGTTCTGATCCGCCTGAAGGAGAACGGGCAACTGGACACCCAATTTCACGATAAAGGCTACATCGAGATCACCTATGAAAATGGCCCGTGCCGACTGGATGCAATCATCAGTCTGCCGGCGCGCGACCTTGCGCAACGCCTCGTACTGGCCGGCCAATATAGCGGAGGGGCGCTACTGGCTGGCGTGACTCTGGAGGGTGAAGCCGATCCGGCCTTCGGCAATCAGGGCTTCACGGCCCTGCCCGGCGAGCGGGCATTCCTGGCGCTGGACCAGACGCCGGATGAAGAACTGCTTGCCTCGGGCTACACCCAGACCCCACAACAGGCACTCGCGGGCTGGATCGTCCGGTTTACCTCAAACGGGCATCTCGACCAAAGTTTCGAACCTGTCACCACGCCTGCCGATAGCCGCAACATTCGATTCGAGCGCGTGCAATCGAACGATGACCAGCAGATCCTCTGCGCCGGGCAAATCATCTCTCCTGGGCCACGTTTTCATGGCGTGCTGGCTCGCTACTTACACAATGGCCAGCCCGACGACAGCTTTGGCAAAAATGGCCTTTTCGAAGAACTCGAAGGCAGTTTCTGGGACATCATCAGAACCGATAACCAGCTGCTGGCGGTCGGCGGGCAGACTGACAACTCCGCCGGTTCGGTACGACGCTACCATCTAACCCCTGAAACTTGAGATCTCTTCGCCGACTTCCATAGCAAAAGTTGAGGGAGGCACCCCCCCCACTGGACGACGATGTATCGCTCACACTTCAACCCCACCAATCTGGCGGGGTTTCTTTCATCCGCATTTTTTACCGAAAAGAGAAATCAGAGCTCAAATTCGGCCAAATTTATGACTTTTTGCTATTAACTGGAGAAATCTTCGTTCCTGCCGACATAGGCTTATAGCACTTGGCCTTCATCCTCTCTTGTCAGCCAGTGCCGCATGATGCAACCTTGCCGCAGGCAACAGTAAAGAGGGCGAGAGCCCGGCGCGTTCAGCATATTCGAAGCGAGTTTCCCTCCATGAAAAGCCAACCCGATGCCGCCAGCCGTATGGTGGCCGAGGTAGTGACGCAGTTGCCTGTGCCCTCGCGGCTCGGCATGCTGCGTTTCGAACGGCTTAATGAACCCAGCTGGGCGCTGCTGTTTCTCGATCCCAATTGCGAACGCCAGTTCGGTCTGCCAGCCGTCGAGTTGTGTGCGCTGGTGGGCTCGCCCTACGCCAGCCTGATGGAGCCGCAAGCGCGCTATCAACTGCACGACGCGGTCCAGCAGCAGCTGACTGAAAGCCCGCATTACCTGATCCGCTACACCCTGCACACCGCCTCGGGCTCCCTGAATCTGCTGGAACTGGGCGAAGCCTACAAACAACACAATCGTCACCTGTTGCGCGGCTACCTGTTGGTCATTGACGGCCTGGTCGAGGACGACCCGCTGCAACCGGCGCTGGATCTGGAAACCCAGAACTCGCGCCTGCAAATCGCCCTGGAACTCAATCAACGTGCCCAGCAGGAGCAACTGCTGCATCTGGACCGGGCGCGTGCCCAGCAGGACCTGATCCTGCTGCTCACCCGTCAACGCTACAGCAGCAACAATTCCTTGCAGGAAGCCGCCGAGCTGATCACCCGCAGCGCCTGCGATATTTACGAGATCGACTGCGCCAGCCTGTGGCACCTCGAAGGCTCGAGGCTGGTGCCGATCTCGGCCTATCACCGCACGAATCAGCAATACCTGCTGCCGCAGCCGATCGACGTCAGCGTTTTCCCCGATTACCTCGACGCCTTGCACACCGGCCGCGCCATCGACGCCCATAACGCCATGCGCGACCCGCGTACCCGGGAGATGGCCGAAAGCCTGCGTCCGCGCGACGTCAACGCAATGCTCGACGCCAGTATCCGCGTCGATGGCCAGGTGGTCGGCGTTTTGTGCCTGGAGCAGACCGGCGCGACCCGCGCCTGGCAGTCGGATGAAATCGCCTTCGCCGGAGAACTGGCGGACCAGTTTGCCCAGGTCATCAGCAACCACAACCGGCGAACCGCCACCAGCGCCCTGCACCTGTTCCAGCGTGCGGTCGAGCAAAGTGCCAACGCCTTTCTGCTGGTCAACTGCGACGGCGTGGTGGAATACGTCAACCCGAGCTTCACCGCGATCACCCAATATTCCACGGAAGAAGTGCACGGTCAGCGCCTGTCAGAACTACCAGCCCTGGAGAACCTCAGCGAACTGCTGTTCGACGCGCCTTCGGCGCTGGCCAAGAGCAACAGTTGGCAGGGCGAATTCAAGAGTCGCCGGAAAAATCTCGAACCCTATTGGGGCCAGTTGTCGATCTCCAAGGTTTACGGCGACAACCGCGAGCTGACCCACTACATCGGCATCTACGAAGACATCACCCAGGCCAAGCTCGCTCAGCAACGTATCGAGCGCCTGGCCTACACCGACAACCTGACCAATCTCGGCAACCGCCCGGCCTTCATTCGCAACCTCGATGAACGCTTCGCCCGGGACAGCGATGCGCCAATCAGCCTGTTGCTGGTGGACATCGATAACTTCAAGCGGATCAATGACAGCCTTGGCCACCAGACTGGCGACAAGCTGCTGATCAGCCTCGCCCGACGCCTGCGCAACAGCCTGGTTCCGAGCGGCAGCCTGGCGCGATTCGCCAGTAACGAATTCGCCGTGTTACTGGACAACAGCGACCTCACGGTGGGTCAGCAAGTAGCCAACCAGTTACTGGCGACCCTCGACAAACCGATGTTCGTCGACAACCAGTTGATCAGCGTCACCGGCTCCGTGGGCCTGGCCTGCGCGCCGCTGCACGGGCGCGACCCGCAAACCCTGATGCGCAATGCCGGGTTGGCGCTGCACAAGGCCAAGGCCAATGGCAAACACCAGGTGCAAGTGTTCACCGAAGCGCTCAACGCCGAGGCCAGCTACAAGCTGTTCGTCGAGAACAACCTGCGACGCGCCCTGACCCAGAACGAACTCGACGTGTTCTATCAGCCCAAGCTGTGCTTGCGCAGCGGTCGCCTGCTGGGCATGGAAGCACTGCTGCGCTGGGACCATCCGGAAAAGGGCATGATCCGCCCGGATCAGTTCATCAGCGTCGCCGAAGAAACCGGGCTGATCATTCCGATCGGCAAATGGATCGCCCGCCAGGCCTGCCGCATGAGCAAAGCGCTGACCGCCGCCGGCCTGGGCAACCTGCAAGTGGCGATCAACCTGTCGCCCAAGCAGTTTTCCGATCCGGACCTGGTGGCCTCCATTGCCAACATCCTCAAGGAAGAAGCCCTTCCAGCTCATTTGCTGGAGCTGGAGCTGACCGAAGGCCTGCTGCTGGAAGCCACCGAAGACACCCACTTGCAACTCGACCAACTCAAGCGCCTGGGCCTGACCCTGGCCATGGACGACTTCGGCACCGGTTACTCGTCGCTCAGTTACTTGAAAAAATTCCCCATCGACATAATCAAGATCGACCGAAGCTTCATCCACGAAATCCCGGACRACCAGGACGACATGGAAATCACCTCCGCGGTGATCGCCATGGCGCACAACCTGAAAATCAAGGTCGTGGCTGAAGGCATCGAAACCGCCGAGCAGTTGTCGTTCCTGCGCCGTCACCGCTGCGACGTCGGCCAGGGCTACCTGTTCGATCGTCCGATCCCGGGCAATGAGCTGATCGAAAAGCTCAAGCGCTACCCACGTGGCCCAATCGCCTGACAGGCACAGAACCTGCGAGCTCGCTCGCGAAGGGCCATCGAAATCGCTACAAAATCCACTCCTTGCCACTTTCCTTGAGCTGCATCAAAAGACCGATTCGTTAGGCACCTTACCATTGGACATCGAACATTTTTAACGTCCTCTGGAGCCCCCATGAACAAGTCCATGCTCAGCGCTTCGCTGGTTGCCCTCGCGCTCGCAGCCCCGCTCGCCCAAGCCTTCGAGGCCGGCGATATTCTCATTCGCGCTGGTGCAATCACCGTCAACCCGGAAGCCGACAGCTCCAGCGTCAAGGTCGATCAAGGTCCTCTGGCGGGTGCCGACCTGGGTGGCAAGGCGACCATGAGCAGCGACACGCAACTGGGCTTGAACTTCGCCTACATGCTCACCAACCACCTGGGTATCGAGCTGCTGGCAGCCACACCGTTCGAGCATGACGTGAAACTCAAGGACACGGCCCTGAGCGCGGCCAACGGCAAACTCGGCACCCTCAAGCACCTACCGCCAACCTTGAGCCTGGTGTACTACCCGCTGGATCCGAAGTCGGCCTTCCAGCCGTACGTCGGCGGCGGCATCAATTACACCTATATCTACGACGAACACGTTGGCAGCCAAGCGCAGTCCGCCGGTTTCAGCAACTTCAAGGCGGAAAACTCCTGGGGCCTGGCATGGCAGGTCGGTGCTGACTACATGCTGACCGATAAGATCATGATCAACGCCCAGGTGCGCTACATCGACATCGATACCCGCGCCACCGTCGAGAACAACTCGATTGCCCCAGGTACCCGGGCACGTGTGGACGTCGATGTAGACCCATTCATCTACATGGTGGGTCTGGGCTACAAGTTCTAAGCGACATCGCTGAAAGAATGTTCACGTGGTGGTGAACCTGGATGTTGTGGCGAGGGAGCTTGCTCCCGCCGGGTTGCGAAGCAGCCCTATTCCAGGCAGAAGCGGTGACTCAGACAAACCGCATTGACTGGATTGACGACTGCTACGCAGTCGAGCGGGACGATGCGGCGATCCGACAAGCTCCCTCGCCACAGGAATTGCACAGACTTTTAATGCAAATTCCGGCCACAAAAAAGGCGCCTGTCAAAGGCGCCTTTTTTGTGGCAGCAAAAATCTCAGCGCCCCAGCAACCGCGCCAGCCCCACACGCATCGGTGTCTGCTCTGTGGTAGTGAAGCGCTCCAACAGACGCCGGTTGTTCGCCCGGGAGTGACGAATGTCACCGGAGCGCGCCGGACCGTAGCTCACCGGTGGCAACTTGCCGACCACGGCTTCCAGCGCTTCGAGCATTTGCTTGAGTGTCGTCGCCTGGTTCCAGCCAACGTTGACCGCACCGACTTCGACCCGAGGCTTCTCGATGGCCTGCACCAGCAAGTCGACCAGGTCTTCGACGTAGACAAAATCCCGGGTCTGCTCGCCATCGCCGAACACGGTGATCGGCAAGCCCTTTAGTGCGCGCTCGCTGAAAATACTGATCACCCCGGAGTACGGCGAGGACGGATCCTGGCGCGGGCCGAAGATGTTGAAGAAGCGGAAAATCACCGGCTCCAGCCCATGCTGGCGGCGGTAGAAGTCGAAGTAATGCTCGCTGGCCAGTTTGTCTACCGCGTAAGGCGTCAGGGGGGCCTTGGGCGTGTCTTCATCGATCGACTCACCTTCACCATTGTTGCCATAGACCGCCGCGCTTGAGGCAAACAGCACGCGTTTGACTCCGGTCTGGCGCATGGCCTCGCAGACATTCAGCGTGCCGATGAAGTTGCTCTGGTGCGTGCGCACCGGATCGTCCACCGAGGCCTGCACCGAAGCAACGGCGGCCAGGTGCGCCACAGCACTGCAACCGGCCATCGCCCGGGCAACCAAAGCCGCATCGGCCACGTCGCCGACGATCAGTTCGACCCTGGGATTGTCCAGCGGCAGATTGCTGCGCTTGCCGGTGGACAGGTCATCGAGAATCCGCACCGCATGGCCCTTGGCAAGCAGGGCGTCAGTCAGGTGCGAACCAATGAAACCGGCACCGCCGGTGATCAAAACGGGACCGTCAGCCATGGCGATAGAACCTGTCCAGTAGACCGGGAAGCGCCGCACGCCAGGCGCGCGGTTTGATCCCGAAGGTGTGCAGAATTTTTTTGCAGGCCAATACCGCGTGTTGCGGTTCTTCGGCAGCATCAGGACGCGCGGCATGGGCCTGAGCGGTCGGGGCTTCGATGGCCAGCGGATGCAGGCTGCGGGCTTCAGTCAGAATCGCCTGCCCCAGCGCCAGCGGCGTAGTCGCCTCATGCCCGGCGTAGTGGTAGGTGCCCCACAGCGGCGCGGCACAATCGAGTTGCTTGAGCACTGAAATGATCACGCGGGCAGCATCGTCGACCGGCGTCGGATTGCCCCGTCGGTCATCGGCCATCAGCAGCTCTTCGGGTTGTTCGGCACGGGCCAGGAAGCGACCAAGGGTGCCATCCGGACTGTCGTCCAGCAGCCAGCCGAAACGCAACAGCACGTGTTGCGGGCAGGTGGCGCGAACGCTTTGCTCGATCCGCCACAACGCCTGACCGCGCAGGCCCAATGGCACCGGTTCGTCTTTTTCGCTGTAGGCCGTGGCACGGGAGCCGTCGAACACTCGATAGCTGGAAGGTTGCAGCAGGACGATGTTGTGGTGCTGGCACAATTCCGCCAGACGCTCGATCGCACGCTCCTGGCCGGCCAGACGCTGTTCGCTCACCGCCTCTGCCTGAAACCAGTCGAAGTAGTAGGCAAGGTTGATCAATGCATCGGGACGGGTGTCGTCGAGCAGTTGTGTCAGGCTCGCGGCATCCCAGCCGTCTTCGGGCGGGCGGGGTGCGAGGAAACCGATGTCTTCCTCCGCACCGAGGCGAATCAGCGCCTGCCCAAGGGCATTTCCGCCGCCCAGTAACATAAGGCGCATTCGCATAGAGTCAGCAGGCCCAGTCTGATTGAAACAATGGCGTTATCGACACCGCGCCCAGGCGATGTCGTTGGTAATTGCCGGAATCGTTGCATTTTGCGGGTTTAGAGCGCAACCGTCATCCGTAAAGTGTAGATGCCTGAGTTTTGCAGTGCTGCCACTGGCTTCATCGCGAGCAAGCTCGCTCCTACAGTGGTTTTGTGTACACCGCCCCCCTGTGGGAGCGAGCTTGCTCGCGATAGGGCCCTGAAAGGCGGTGAAGATCTTGAGTGGTACTTGCATCTTGCGCCCCCCACCCGCATAAATTGCTGCATGAACCTGCCCATCCCCGCAGACAGTGCCCTGAGCGGCTTTCACCCTGCCGTCAGCGCCTGGTTCAGCCACACGTTCGCAGCGGTCACCGCCGCCCAGGCCCGGGCGTGGCCGTCGATCCGCCAGCGCCGTTCGACTCTGGTCGCCGCGCCCACCGGCTCCGGCAAGACCCTCACCGCCTTTCTCGCCGTCATCGACGACCTGGTGCACCGCGGCCTGGAAAGCCCCGAAGGCTTGCCCGACGCCACCCTGGTGGTCTACGTCTCGCCCCTCAAGGCGCTGTCCAACGACATCCAGATCAACCTGCAAAACCCGCTGGCCGGCATTACCGAGCAATTGCGCGTGATGGGGCTGCCCGAACTGCAGATCAGCACCGCCGTGCGCACCGGCGATACTCCGCAAAAGGACCGTTCGGCGATGCGCAAGACGGCGCCGCATATTCTGGTGACCACACCGGAGTCCCTGTATGTGCTGCTTGGCTCTGATTCCGGCCGGCAGATGCTCGGCACCACACAAACGGTGATCGTCGACGAGATCCACGCCATGGCCGCCAGCAAACGCGGCAGCCACCTGGCACTGAGCCTTGAACGCCTGCAAGCACTCTGCCCGGAGCCGCTGCTGCGCATCGGTCTGTCAGCCACGCAAAAACCCATCGAAGCCGTCTCGCGCTTCCTGGTGGGTCGCGACCGCCCGTGCGAGATCATCGACATCGGCCACGCCCGCCCCCGCGACCTGGATATCGAAGTACCACCCGTGCCGCTATCGGCCGTGATGGCCAACGATGTCTGGGAACTGGTCTACGACCGCCTCGCCGCCCTCGCCCGGGAACACCGGACCACGCTGATTTTCGTCAACACCCGGCGCCTGGCCGAACGCCTGAGCCGGCACCTGAGCGAGCGCCTGGGCAAGGATGCCGTGGCGGCCCACCACGGCAGCCTGGCCAAGGAATTTCGCCTGGACGCCGAGCAGCGACTCAAGCGCGGCGACCTGCAGGTGCTGATCGCCACGGCGTCGCTGGAACTGGGGATCGATATCGGCGACGTCGACCTGGTGTGCCAGATCGCCTCGCCACGTTCGATTGCCGGGTTTCTGCAACGGGTCGGCCGTTCCGGGCACCAGGTCGGCGGCACGCCCAAGGGCCGTTTGTTCGCCACCACCCGCGACGACCTGATCGAATGCGCCGCGCTACTCGACTGCGTGCGCCGGGGCGAACTCGATACCTTGATGATCCCGCAGGCGCCGCTGGACGTGCTGGCGCAGCAGATCATCGCCGAGGTCAGTTGCCAGGAGTGGCCGGAGCAGGCGTTGCTGGAGATGCTGCGCCATGCCTCGCCCTACGCTGCACTCGACGACAAACACTACCAGGCGCTGCTGCACATGCTCGCCGAGGGCTACAACGGGCGTCAGGGCATCCGCAGTGCCTACCTGCACCGCGACGCCGTGAGCCGCACCCTGCGCGGTCGCCGGGGCGCAAAACTGACGGCGGTGACCAGCGGCGGGACCATTCCGGACAACGCCGACTACAGCGTGCTGCTGGAGCCTCAAGGGCTGAACATCGGCACCATCAACGAAGACTTCGCGGTGGAAAGCATCGCCGGGGATGTCTTCCAGTTGGGCAATACGTCCTATCGGATCCTGCGGGTGGAAACCGGCAAAGTCCGGGTCGAGGACGCCCAGGGCCAGCCGCCGACCATTCCGTTCTGGCTCGGTGAAGCACCGGGGCGCAGCGCCGAACTGTCCGCGGCGGTGGCGCGCTTGCAGGCACAACTCGATGACCTGCTGGGGGTTGCGCCAGGCAACTTGCAGCCAGCGCTCGACTGGCTGACTGACACCTTGGGCCTGAACCTCGCCAGCGCCGGACAACTGGTGGACTACCTGGCCCGCGCGCGGCAAACGCTGGGTGCCCTGCCCTCGCAAGACACGCTGCTGATGGAGCGCTTTTTCGACGAGTCCGGCGGCACGCAACTGGTAATTCACACGCCGTTCGGCAGCCGCATCAACCGCGCCTGGGGTCTGGCCCTGCGCAAGCGTTTCTGTCGCACCTTCAACTTCGAATTGCAGGCCGCCGCCAGCGAAGACGCCATCGTGCTGTCGCTGTCCACCAGCCACAGTTTTGAACTGGACGATGTCTGGCGCTACCTGCACAGCAACAGCGCCGAGCATATCCTGATTCAAGCGGTGCTCGACGCGCCGCTGTTCGGTGTGCGCTGGCGCTGGAATGCCGGGGTGGCCCTGGCGTTACCGCGCTACAGCGGCGGGCGCAAAGTCCCGCCGCAGATCCAGCGGATGAAAAGCGAAGACTTGATCGCCAGCGTGTTTCCCGACCAGATCGCCTGCGTGGAAAACCTCGCCGGCGAACGGGAAATTCCCGACCATCCGCTGGTAGAGCAGACCCTCGACGATTGCCTGCACGAAGCCATGGACACTGAAGGCTGGCTGGCCCTGTTGCGGCGCATGGAACGCGGCGACATTCGCCTGATCAGCCGCGATTTGCCGGCGCCTTCGCCGCTGGCGGCGGAGATTCTCAGCGCCCGCCCCTATACCTTTCTCGACGATGCGCCACTGGAGGAACGCAGAACCCAGGCCGTGCTCAATCGCCGCTGGAGCGACCCGCAATCCACCGACGACCTCGGTGCCCTGGATGCCGAGGCGATTGCCGCCGTGCGCGACGAAGCCTGGCCGACGCCCTCCGGCGTCGATGAAATGCACGAAGCGTTGATGAGCCTGGCGTGCATCACCGATGCCGAGGCCGGTGCCAATCCGCGGTGGCTCGATTGGCTCACGACCCTGGCCGACAGCGGACGCGCGAGCCGCTTGCAGATCAACGCTGGGCAATCGTTGTGGTTGGCGCTGGAGCGCCTGACCTGCCTGCGGGCGATTTATCCACAGGCCGAATTGACGCCACGGCTGCAAGCGCTGCCGGACTTCGACGAGGTCTGGGAACCCGACGACGCCATCCTCGAACTGATCCGCGCACGGCTCAGTGCCTTCGGGCCGCTGGCGCTCGATCGTATTGCCGAACCACTCGGCTTGCCCGCTGCACGGGTCAACCAGGCCCTGGCGCAACTGGAACGCGAAGGCTACGTGCTGCGAGGTCGCTTCACCCCGGGCACCGCCGAAGAAGAATGGTGCGAGCGGCATTTGCTGGCGCGGATTCACCGCTATACGGTCAAGCGCCTGCGTCGGGAAATCGAACCGGTGGCGTTGCAGGATTTCATGCGATTCCTGTTCGACTGGCAGCATGTGTCGGCCGCGAGCCAGGGTCAGGGCGCGGCGGTTTTGCCAGCCGTCGTCGCGCAATTCGAAGGCTACCCCGCCGCAGCCTCAGCCTGGGACAGCGACATCCTGCCCGGACGGATCAAGGACTACTCAGCGACCTGGCTGGATGAGTTGTGCCGCAGCGGAAGACTGGTGTGGACGCGCCTGACCGCGCACAACAAAAGCGCCGGCACCGCGCTGCGCAGCACGCCGATTGTATTGCTGCCGCGTAACCGGGTCGGTCTCTGGAGCGGTTTGACCGAACAGACGCCGGTCAGCGAACTGTCGCCGAAAACGCAAAAGGTCCACGCCGCCCTCAGCCAGCACGGCGCGCTGTTTTTCGATGAGCTGATCCATGAGGCCCATCTGCTGCGTTCGGAGCTGGAAATCGCCCTGCAGGAACTGGTAGGCGCGGGGTTGGTGAATGCCGACAGCTTCGCCGGATTGCGCGCACTGATCACCCCGGTCAGCAAGCGCCAGCCGCGCAACAGTCGGCGCGGGCGCGGGGCATTTATCGGTGGTATGGACGACGCCGGGCGCTGGGCGCTGTTGCGACGCGCACCTGCCGCGCCCGTGGTGGAAAACCAGCGTCCCGCGCCGACACCGGCCGAAACCCTTGAACACATCGCCATGACCTTGTTGCGTCGCTATGGCGTGGTGTTCTGGCGCCTGTTGGAACGCGAGGCGGATTGGCTGCCGAGCTGGCGCGAACTGCTGCGCACTTTCCATCGCCTGGAGGCACGGGGCGAGATTCGTGGCGGGCGGTTTGTCAGCGGCCTGGCGGGCGAGCAATTCGCCCTTCCCGAGGCGATTCCATTGCTGCGCGAGGTCCGGCGTCGGCCCCATGACGGCAGTCTGGTCGCAGTGTGCGGGGTCGATCCGCTGAACCTTGCCGGCATGCTGTTGCCCGGCGCGAAAGTCCCGGCGCTGGCGAGCAATCGGCTGGTGTATCGCGATGGTTTGCCGGTGGCTGCCGAGATTGCCGGCAAGCAGCAGTTCTGGCTGGAGCTGAATGAACAGGCAATGGCTGAAGTGCGCAGTAAGCTTATCCGGCATTAATGTGGTCTGGACCGGCCCCATCGCGAGCAAGCTCGCTCCCACAGGGGATTTTCTGTGAATACAAATTTTTGGCACAACAGAGATCACTGTGGGAGCGAGCTTGCTCGCGATGGGGCCAGACCAGCCACTGAAAGCCTCAAGTACAAAACTGACTACTGAGATCGCGGCCGATCCGGCATCAGCACTGCCGAATGATCCGGCTCATGCCCTGCCTCGGGCGGCGCTTCGACCGGATGCCTCGGCACCAGCGCCTGCTGTGGATAAGTCTGCGCGAAGTTCACCCACGGGCAGTTATCCACAAGCTTTTTCAAACGCTGGTTAAAGGCCCGGCTCACCGCGTATTGACCACCGGATACCGTGCGAAATTGCGCGGTCAGCACCACACCGTTGAGGTCCATCTTGTCGACGCCAAACACATCCAGCGGTCCTTGCAGGTTGTAACGCAGGAACGGGTCATTGCTGATGGAGTGCCCGGCCTCGCGGATCAGTTCGATGGCCTTATCGACATCGGTGTCGTAAGTGAATTGCACCGAGAAAAACGCATAGGCGAATTGCCGCGACTGGTTGGTCACGGCCTTGATCTGCCCGAACGGCACCGAGTGCACGAAGCCCTTGCCATCACGCAGGCGCAAGGTGCGGATGGTCAGGCCTTCGACGGTGCCGGCATGCCCGGAATCAAGCACCACCCAGTCACCGATGGACAGGGTGTCTTCGATGATGATGAACAGCCCGGTAATCACGTCCTGCACCAGTTGCTGGGAACCGAAACCGATCGCCAGGCCGATCACCCCGGCACCAGCCAGGAACGGCGCGACGTTGATCCCCAGGTTGGCCATGGTGGTGATCGCGCAAATCACCACCAGGATGATTTTGATCGCGTTGCGCAGCAGCGGCAGGATGGTTTTCACCCGCGTACTCGGCTGGCGCGCCGAGCGCTTGTAGGTCGGTGGTTTCAGGGCCTCCTGAATCGCCGTATCGAGCACCACCCAGACCATCCAGGTCACCAGCAGGATCAAACCGATGTGGCTCAGGGAATCACTGATCGCCCGGCCAACGGCATTGCTCACCGCGAATTCGAACAGCGACACGCCCCAGATCCGCCCGAGGATATCGATGAACACGATGGCCATGCCGATGCGCAGCAACGCATGGGACAGATTGAGAAAACGCTCCTTGTAGGCGCCGCTGCGGCGCAGCTCCGCTTCGCTGCGCGCCTTGAACAGATGATGCAGCGTGGTGCTGAGAAATACCGTGGCGATCAGCAGCACCGTGGTGAACAAGGCGCTGCGCAGCACTCTCTGGTTGTCCGCCCCGGCACCGATCAGGTTGATGATCGAAACCAGTACCATCAACAGAATCGGCCAATACCAGAGCCCGGAAAATATCCGCAGGGTTTCACGCAACGCCGGCTGCCTGAGGCGCTGGGCCAGCGGCAGGATGCGGATCACATGGGCTACCGGGCGACGCATGCGGATCACCAGCAAGCCGAAGGAAATCGACGCGGCCAACCCGGTGAATACTGCAATGCTGCTGGTGAGATTGCTGCCCAGTTGATGGGCGATCTGCGGACTGGTCAGGGCATCGCTCAAGGCCACCAGAAAACCGATACCGAATAACGGCCGGGGACTTTTCTCGCGAATGATCTGCACCGCCCGCCGCTTGTGGCCGGCATTGAACACCACCACCAGCGACAGCACCAATGACACGGAAAATATCCCCGTGCTTGCGGCATAAGCCAGACACAGCGCGAGCGCCCGACCGGCCGATATCGGCAAAAACTGGCTGGCATAAATCGTCAGGGGCAGGCTGACCACCGCCGGAAGAGTGTAGGGCAGCACGTAACCGAGCAACGCCTGTCCCCGTTCACGACTGAGCAGCAGACGATGCTCGCACAGACGCCTGGCGGTCATCCGCCCAAGCAGCCAAAGACAGGCAAACACCACCGCCCACACGCAGGTCAGTAGCAGAAAATCGCCGGCGACGCTCCAGGGCGAACGGGCCGAAGGCTGATTGACCAACTGATCCACTTCATCGGCCGCGCGATCGGCACGCAGGCGCCAGGCGTCGACCAGGTTCTCGTTGAGATCGAGTCTGGTCTGGACCTCGTCGATGCTTGAGCTGATAGCACCGAGCAAGCCGCCCTGTACCAGCGGTTCGGGGTGCGCCAGCGGTGTCGCGGTGGCCGGCAGCCCCGGTATCGCGGCGGCTTCCAGCTGCTCGCTGCCCAGCAACAGCAACGCACCCAGCAGTATCGCGGTCTTGAGCCTGATCAAAGCACCCACTCCTTTGGCTGTGTCTGTAAGGTACTGATCGAGAAATGCCGGGCAAGTTCGGACATTGCCCGCAGAAAGCAGGACAGCGATATTTGATCTGCACGCAAATATCAAATGTCCGTCCCTGTATTTTTCCGCACAACCCGAACCCCGACACTGCGCTCCATCGAATCAACCTCCGGAGTTGCAGCCATGCCCATTGCCCTGCTCGCGCTGACCCTCAGCGCCTTTGCCATCGGGACGACCGAGTTCGTCATCGTTGGCCTGTTACCCACCATTGGCGCCGACCTCGGCGTCAGCCTGCCGTCCGCCGGCCTGCTGGTCAGCCTGTATGCCCTGGGTGTTGCCGTCGGCGCCCCGGTGCTGACCGCCCTCACTGGCAAGGTTCCACGCAAATTCCTGCTGTTGTCGCTGATGGTGCTGTTCACCCTCGGCAACCTGCTGGCCTGGCAAGCACCGGGCTACGAGTCGTTGATCCTCGCCCGGATCGTCACCGGCCTGGCCCACGGGGTGTTTTTCTCGATCGGTTCGACCATCGCCACCAGTCTAGTGCCGAAGGAAAAAGCCGCCAGCGCGATCGCCATCATGTTCACCGGTCTGACCGTGGCGCTGGTCACCGGCGTGCCGCTGGGGACATTCATCGGCCAGCATTTCGGCTGGCGTGAAACCTTCCTCGCCGTTTCGGCACTGGGTGTCATCGCCTTCATCGGCAGCCTGCTCTACGTGCCGAAAAATATTGCCCACGGCAAACCTGCTTCGTTGTTGCAGCAATTACAGGTGCTCAAGAAACCGCGCCTGTTGCTGGTGTATGCCATGACAGCCCTCGGCTACGGCGGCTCGTTCATCGCCTTTACCTTCCTCGCGCCGATTCTGCAGGACCTCTCCGGCTTCAGCGCCGGCACCGTCAGCCTGGTGTTGCTGGTCTACGGTATCTCGGTAGCTGTCGGCAACATCTGGGGCGGCAAACTGGCGGACAAACGCGGTCCGATCAGCGCCCTGAAAATCATCTTTGCCCTGCTCGCCGCCGTGTTGTTCCTGCTGACCTTCACCGCCGGCAATCCGTGGCTCGCGCTGGCCACCGTGCTGGTCTGGGGCGCCGTGGCGTTCGGCAACGTACCTACCCTGTGGGAGCGAGCTTGCTCGCGATGACGGCGGCAAATTCAACATGGATTTGTCAGACAGAACGCCATCGCGAGCAAGCTCGCTCCCACAGTTGTTCGGTGTTCTGCAGAAAATGTACCGCCCGTAGCCCCATCGAAACTTTCGCCGCCGCCCCAGAGTCATCCAAAGACAGTGGCCGTCAGGCGGGAGGCGACATGACAGCGAATCACACCGATATTCCCGCACACTCAAACGCAACCGACATGCGGGTACAAGGTTCGTCCGTCATTTGTCGTTTCACGGTACTGACGGTCAACACCCACAAGGGGTTCACTGCGCTCAACCGGCGTTTCATCCTGCCGGAACTGCGTGAAGCGGTACGCAGTGTGTCAGCCGATGTGGTGTTTTTGCAGGAAGTCCACGGCACCCATGAACAGCACCCCAAGCGCTACACCAATTGGCCGGCGATGCCGCAATACGAATTCCTCGCCGACACCCTTTGGCCGCAGTTCGCCTATGGACGCAATGCGGTGTATCCGACGGGTGATCACGGCAATGCGCTGTTGTCGAAATTCCAGATCATTCGCCACGACAACCTCGACGTATCCATCAGTGGCCACGAGAACCGCGGGCTCTTGCATTGCGTGTTGCGTTTGCCCGGTGACGGCCAGGAGGTGCATGCGATTTGCGTGCACCTGGGGCTGCGCGAAACCCATCGTACCGCGCAACTGAAGTTGCTCGCCCAACGCCTGGACGCCCTGCCCAGCGACGCCCCGGTGATTGTCGCCGGGGACTTCAACGACTGGCGCCAGCGCGCCGATGCGTTTCTCAAGCCCAGCGGTCTGCATGAAGTCTTCGCCGCGCTGCATGGCAAACCGGCGCGCAGTTTCCCCGCGCGCTTGCCGGCATTGCGCCTGGACCGCATCTACGTGCGCAACCTCAAGGCCAGCCATCCGCAAGTGCTGACCACCCGGCCCTGGTCGCACCTTTCCGACCACGTCCCGCTGTCGGTGGAGATCGAGCTATGAGCAGCCGGTCGATGGAAAAAACCACGCTGGAACACATCCCCGCTCCGCCGATCCGCGAGCCGACAGCGGTCGATGTCGAATACGGCTGGCAAGGCAGCAATCGCGTCGAGTTGCTGGAAAACGGCGAGGCGTACTTTCCCCGGGTGTTTGCAACCCTGCGCCGGGCGCAAAGTGAAATCCTGCTGGAAACCTTCATTCTGTTCGAGGACAAGGTCGGCAATGAGCTGCAGCAGATCCTGATCGAAGCCGCTCAGCGCGGCGTGCGCACCACCGTCAGCCTCGACGGCTTTGGTTGCGGCGAGCTGAGTACCGGGTTCCTCACCGCGCTGACTGCGGCCGGCGTACACCTGCAAGTATTCGACCCGGCACCGAAACGCCTGGGCATCCGCACCAACTGGTTCCGGCGCCTGCACCGCAAGATCGTGGTGGTGGATGGCAGCGTCGCGTTCGTCGGCGGGATCAACTTTTCCGCCGATCATCTGGCCGACTTCGGCCCCGGGGCCAAACAGGATTATTCCGTAGAGGTGCAAGGCCCTGCCGTGGCCGACATCCATCACTTCGCGCTGCTGCAATGCGGTCGCCCGATGCACGCCAAATACTGGTGGCAACGCCGTCGGCAGCGGCGTTCGGAACTGGCCTTCAGCGATCACGATGGCCAGGTACGGCTGGTGTACCGCGACAACGCGGAACACCCGACCGACATCGAAGAGGTTTACCGCCAGGTGTTGCGCCAGGCACAGCGCCGAGTGGTGATCGCCAACGCCTACTTCTTTCCCGGTTTCCGCTTGCTGCGCGAGATCCGCAACGCGGCCCGCCGAGGCGTGGATGTGCGGCTGATCCTGCAGGGCCAGCCAGACATGCGGGTGGCCAGGCTCGCCGCGCGTATGACCTATGACTACCTGCTCAAGTCCGGCGTGAAGATCTACGAATATTGCGACCGCCCGCTGCACGGCAAGGTCGCCTTGGTGGACGAGGACTGGAGCACCGTCGGCTCCAGCAACCTCGACCCATTGAGCCTGTCGTTGAATCTGGAAGCCAACGTGCTGATCCGCGACCAGGCCTTCAATCGTCATCTGTTCAATCGCCTGGAAGACCTCAGCGATAACCATTGCAAGGCCATGTCTCCCGACGTCGCGCCACGAGGTCGTGTCTGGCACATGACCATCGGTTTTCTGGTGTTTCACTTCCTGCGGCATTTTCCGGCGTGGGCCGGTTGGTTGCCGGCGCATAAACCTCGTCTGAAACGCTTCCCCCCGCCATCCGGGAGTGCTGACCATGAACCGCGCTGAGACCCATTCGGCCTCTCCCGGCAAAAGCTGGGGCAAGTCCCATTGGCGTCGCTGGAAACGACCGCTGACGATGCTGTTTTTCCTGATGCTGATCGTGCTGTTCACGACGCTCGCCCAGCGCATCGAGTGGAACGAAGTGTTCGATAACCTGGCAGATTTCAAGGTGCGCACGCTGATCATTGCTTCGGGGCTTACCCTGGTGAGTTTTCTGGTGTACGCCTGCTTCGACCTGATCGGCCGCACCTACATCCGTCAGAACCTGACGTGGAAACAGATCCTGCCCGTGGGAATCATCAGCTACGCCTTCAACCTGAACCTGAGCGCCTGGGTCGGCGGCATCGCCATGCGTTACCGGTTGTATTCGCGGCTCGGGGTGAGCAAGAGCAACATCGCGAAAATCCTTGGCCTGAGCCTGGCGACCAACTGGTTCGGCTACATGGTGATTGCCGGCGCGGTGTTCAGCAGCGGGCTGGTGCGCATGCCACCGGGCTGGAAACTCAGCAGCAGCGCGCTGCAAGGCGTGGGGGTTTTGTTGTTGCTGCTGAGCGCCGGGTACCTGGCGGCGTGTCGGTTTGCCAAACGTCGGGAGTGGGCGACTCGCGGCGTGGAAATTGATCTGCCGTCACTGCGCATGGCAGTGCTGCAACTGGTCCTGGGTGCATTGAACTGGTCGCTGATGGCGGCGGTGATTTTCACCTTGTTGCCAGGCAAACTGGATTATCCACTGGTGCTGGGCGTGCTGTTGATCAGCGCCATCGCCGGAGTCATCACTCACATCCCGGCCGGGCTCGGCGTACTCGAGGCGGTGTTCGTGGCACTGCTGCAACATGAGGTTTCGCGGGGCAGTCTGGTAGCGGGACTGCTGGCCTATCGGGCGATTTATTTCATTTTGCCGCTGTTGATTACCGTGGTGATGTATTTGCTGGTGGAAGCCAAGGCAAAATCGTTGCGGATTGCCAGGAAACCCAAGTGATTTGTGGTGCTTGGGCGTCCGTCATCGCGGGCAAGCCCGCTCCCACAGGGAGCCAGGGTGAACACATTTTTGTGCTCGTCTACGATCAACTGTGGGAGCGGGYTTGCCCGCGATGGCGTCCGCAAGCTCACCGAAAATCACTGGGATTGAATAATGCTTAACCGCTCCCCCACCACCATCTCGGTAATCCAGTCCACCAGGATCGAGGTGTAGGCCTGCTGGGAAATCGGGTCACTCAAGGCATGGTCGGCTCCATCGATGATGCGGTGGGTCAGTGAGTGCGTCTGCTGGCAGGCTGCCCGATAGCTCATGATCGTCGCGTGGGGCACGTATTCGTCGGTCTCGGACTGCACCAGCAGGACATCCCCGGTGAACTGCGAACAGGCATGCAACGCGCGGTTACTGTCGGCACGTACCAGGGTACCTCGGTAATCACGTAGATCCAGTTTGTCCAGATCGCGTTTCGGCGTGTGCCATTGCTCGTCGCGATACAACGCCGGTACCCGTAGCGCCAGCCAGCGCACCGGCCTGAGCGAGGTCAGAATCGAGGCCAGATACCCCCCGTAACTGGTGCCGACCACGGCAATCGCCGACGTATCGAGAGCCGGGTGCGCGAGCAATCGGTCATAGGCTGCCAACAGGTCACGCAGGTTGTCTTCGCGGGTCACCCGGGACAATGGAATACCGGTGCCGCCGGTGTGTCCGCGCAGGTCGAACGTCAGGCAGACACAGCCCAACGCGGCGATGCCCTTGGCGCGCTCCAGATCCCGCTCCTGACTGCCGCCCCAACCGTGCACGAAGAGCACGCCGGGGACTTTCGATTTGGGGCTCAGAAAAGTCCCGCTCATCTGTTCGTTGTCGATGTCGATCTGAATGGATTCGCTTCTAGCCGTCATAGGATTTAACCGTCACATACTTGAGGAGAAAGTCACTGGTCTGCGCCGGCCCGCGATACACCTCGATGGCGTCTGCCGGCAACGGCTGATCGCTGTAGGTTTCCACCGAAGACACACGAGTCGCGCGCATCCCCGGATCGTTGACGAAACTCTGCAAGGCCGCTACCTCGGCGCTGCTGGCACCGCCCATGCGCCAGGACTGTTCGAGCACGCCACTGCGCTGTTTGCCGTCGCTATCGATGCCCTGAGCGATGTCGTAGTTGCGCCGCGATGCATAGAAACCTGGATAGGCTTCATCCGCGGCGCTGTCGAACACCTGCGCTTGCTTGATAGCCACCCGCACATCATCGGCCAGGTCCAGCTTCAGTAAATCGACGTAGCTGCCCTGCACCACCAACAGGTTCGAGCCGCCATACACCTCTTCGCCCCTTGCGTCCTTGGTCAAGTATTGTTCACCGCAGTAACTCAGCACCTTGTCGCCGATGAAACTCTGACCGACGCTGTGGGTGATCACTTGATCCAGGTCCTGCTCCAACACCACGCCTTGCGCGAACAGCGTTTTGGCTTCGGGTCGGGCGAGGATTTCGTCGAACCGGTCGAGGCTGTCGATCACTTCCTGACCCCGCCCGGCGCAGGCGTGAATCGGCTTGAGGCGGATCGGGCCGGTATAGAGCAGATGCTTCGCCGCTGGCCGTGCATCCTCCAGCGAGAACACACTGAGACCGTCGAGCACGACACTGCGCACCCGCTCGGAAAACAATGGTGCCCAGCCTTGCGGTGCATGGGCATGGTGGTTGAGCAATCCATGACTGATGGCTTTGGTGCATATGAAGTCGTGGTCGACATAACCGCCCCACAAGTCCTCCGGCCCCTTGACCCCGAGTTGCCGGGCAACCGCAGCGCCCACCAGGGTCTGGGTCGGCAACAGGTAGAGGTCCTGCCCGTCGTGCAACTGCGGGTCGTAGCTGCCGCCGTACTCGAGCCCCAGTATCTGCGCCAGCCAGCGGGCCAGTGCACGGTTGGTTTCGACTTCATGCAGTGGCGCATCGGCGAGCACCGAATGGGCGACCACCAGTTTCTTGCGGTTTGTTGGGGTCATGCCCCCCCCCCCCTTCAATCGACGCTTGATGAATGTAGCTGAAGGGGTGCAGAGATCAGGCCAAGCCTGTGTACGGGGAAAGGGTTTTCAAATCAGCCTGTTGCGCAGAAAGTGATGGCATGATGCCTGTTTTATTCTGCACGACGCCCTTTGAAATTCCGGCATTTTGCACGATTCAAACCCGCACACCCGACCCTGTGGGAGCGAGCTTGCTCGCGATAGCGGTGTGTCAGACACATCAATGTTGAATGTCATGCCCTCATCGCGAGCGAGCTCGCTCCCACAGTATGTTTGTGGTGCTGCGTCTAGCGCGGCGCCGCCCCCGGTGTCACCCCAAACCGCATCCGATAATCACTCGGCGCCAGCCCGGTGATTTTCTTGAACGTCGCGCGAAACGCCCCGGGGTCCTGGTAACCCACGGTCCAGGCGATATGGTCGATGGTGCCGTTGGTGAACTCGAGCATTTCCCGGGCCTTGCCGACTCGCAGATGCTGGCAGTATTCGGTGGGTTTGAGCCCGGTAGCCGCGCGGAATCTTCGCAGGAAGGTGCGCTCCTCCAGCCCTGCCTTTTCGGCCATCGCCGCCAGCGACACATCGATTGCCCCGGTGCTTTGCAGCCAGTGTTGCACCTTGAGGATCGCCGCATCACCATGACCGAGGATCGGCGCAAAGTTGCTGCCGCACTCACTGGCGCTGTCGCTGTGCTCCACCACCAGAAAACGTGCGGTATTGGTGGCAATGCTCGGTCCCAACAACCGGTTGACCAGGCGCAAACCCAGTTCGGACCAGGCCATCAGCCCGGCGGTGGTAATCAGATCACCGTCATCGACAATCGGTGTGTCGGCCTTGAGCCTGATCGCCGGGTAACGTTCGGCAAAGGTTTTGGCCGAGGTCCAGTGGGTGGTGGCGCTACGACCGTCGAGCAGACCACTTTCGGCCAACAGGATAGAACCCACGCAAACCCCGCCCAGCGTCGCGCCGCTGGCATGTTGCTCGCGCAACCAGCGGATCAATCCCTGTGGCGCCTGGCCTTCGGAAAAACCGGCGATCGATGGCGGAATCAACACGGCCACCGGGGTGCGCTCCGGACCGGGATGGCTGTTGAAGACCCGAACTGGCGGCTGATCACCTTCGACCTGCCAATGGCTGACCCGCAACAGCGGCAACTGCGCAGACTGATGTTCGGCGGCGATCCGGTTGGCCACCCCGAACAAGTCCGTCAAGCCATGCACCGCCGCCATCTGCGCGCCGGGATAGATCAGCACACCGAGCTCGGCGATTGCCCTTTCTGCATCCATTGTCAGTTTTCCCCCTCTTATTGTCGGTGCGGCCAATCCCCGGATCGTCTGCCAGCGCCAATACTTCATTCCACACCAACACACACTTCGAGGAATCAGTCATGGCCAAGCAAGCGCTCATCGTAGTCGATATCCAGAACGACTACTTCCCCCAAGGCAAGTGGCCGCTGGTCGGTGCCGACGCCGCCGCAGACAACGCCGCACGCCTGATCAAGGCCTTCCGCGACGCCGGTGATTCGGTGGTGCACATCCGCCACGAATTCACCTCCGAAGAGGCACCGTTTTTCTCCCCGAACTCCGAAGGCGCCAAGCTCCACCCCAAAGTTCTCAACCGCGCCGACGAGCCTGTGGTGCTCAAGCACTTCGTCAATTCATTCCGCGAAACCGAGCTGAAATCGATCCTCGACGAGCAAGGCATCAAGGAACTGGTGGTCGTGGGCAGCATGAGCCACATGTGCGTCGACGGCATCACCCGTGCGGCGGCGGACTTTGGCTATAAGGTAACCGTGATCCACGACGCCTGCGCGACCCGTGACCTGGAGTTCAATGGCGTGACAGTTCCGGCGACGCAGGTTCATGCGGCGTTCATGGCAGCCCTGGCGTTTGCGTATGCCAGCGTAGTGTCGACCAACGATTTCCTCGCGGCCTGAGTCTGCGGTTAAATTCCACCGCCCATAAAAAACCCGCACTTCAGGCCGAAGTGCGGGTTTTGTTTTGTCAGCTTGTAGCTTGTAGCTTGTAACTTGAGGCTTGCAGCTGCTTTAGAACGGAATATCGTCATCAAAGCTGTCGAAATCCGGAGCCGGCTGAGGAGCAGCCGGCTGTGGCGCCGGACGCGACTGTTGCGGTGCCGACTGCTGTGGACGCGGAGCCTGCTGGCGCGGAGCGGATTGCTGGTAGTTGTTACCGCCGCCCTGACCCTGTTGGTCGCCTTGTGGACGACCGCCCAGCAACTGCATGGTGCCTTGCATGTCGACCACGATTTCGGTGGTGTAACGCTTGATACCGTCTTTTTCCCACTCGCGGGTCTGCAGCTTGCCTTCGATGTACACCTGCGAACCTTTACGCAGGTATTCGCCGGCGATCTCAGCCACTTTGCCGAACATCGACACACGGTGCCATTCGGTTTTTTCGACTTTCTGACCGGTTTGCTTGTCGGTCCACTGTTCGCTGGTCGCCAGACTCAAGTTGGTCACGGCGTTACCATTGGGCAGGTAACGAACTTCAGGATCCTGGCCGCAAGTGCCGACCAATATGACTTTGTTAACCCCACGGGCCATTACGTTCTCCTAGGCTACGCACGCTGCCCCGGCCGAGTTGTTCACCAGGCTTTCAAGGGTGGTGCGATCCAATAGTTCGGTGTCCAATTTGATGTAAATGGCCGCTTCATCAGCGACTATCACTGCATCTGTTACCCCTACGACCGCCTTCAGGCGCTCGACCAGACCCGCTTCGCGGATCGCCTCGGGCGACAACGGCAAGCGCAGGCTTGTCACGTAGGGAGGTTCTCGCATGGTAACAGCAAAGGCCAGCCAGAGGGCAGCCAGACCGGCGCATCCGAGGAACACAACCGACAGACCGCCATGCTGGAACAGCCAGCCGCCGAGGATGCCCCCCAGTGCCGAGCCCAGGAACTGGCTGGTGGAATAAACCCCCATCGCCGTACCCTTGCCGCCCGCCGGTGAAACCTTGCTGATCAGCGATGGCAACGAAGCTTCCAGCAGATTGAATGCGGTGAAGAACACCACCGTACCGATCACCAGAGCCCGCAAGCTATCGCCGAACTGCCAGAAGAATAGCTCAGTGAGCATCAGCGTCACGACGGCGCCGAGTAAAACTCGTTTCATTTTGCGTTTCTTCTCGCCGTAGATAATGAACGGGATCATGGCGAAGAAAGAAATCAGCAGCGCGGTCAGGTACACCCACCAGTGCTGCTCTTTGGGCAGCCCGGCCTTCTCGACCAGCGCCAGTGGCAAGGCGACGAAGCTGGACATCAACATCGCGTGCAAGACAAAAATGCCGAGGTCCAGGCGCAGCAGGTCCGGATGCTTGAGGGTCGGGATCAGCGCCTGGCGCGCGACACCGGACTCGCGATGCTGCAACGGGCTGGTGGAGCGCGGCACCATGAACATCACGATCACGATGCCGAACAACGCCATGCCGCCCGTGGCAAGGAACAGCCCGGACAGCCCGAAGGCGYGGGTCAGCAGCGGGCCGACCACCATGGCCACCGCAAACGACAGGCCGATGGTCATGCCGATCATGGCCATGGCCTTGGTCCGGTGCTGCTCGCGGGTCAGGTCCGACAGCAAGGCCATGACCGCCGCGGAAATCGCCCCGGCGCCCTGCAGGATTCGCCCGGCAATCACACCCCAGATCGAATCGGCATTGGCTGCCAGCAGACTGCCGAGGGCAAACACGATCAGGCCCAGGTAAATCACCGGGCGGCGACCGATGCGGTCGGAAATGAAACCGAAAGGAATCTGGAAAACCGCCTGGGTCAGCCCATAAGCGCCAATCGCCAGGCCAATCAGGGCCGGAGTAGCCCCGGCCAGATCCATCCCATAGGTCGCCAGAACCGGCAACACCATGAACATGCCAAGCATACGGAAGGCGAACACCAGGGCCAGACCGCTTGCTGCGCGGGTCTCGCTGCCACTCATGCGCTCGCTGTGGGGATCGTGCATGGAAAAACCTCATGTTAACCGGCGGCGATTCTACCAGTCCCTTCGATTGGCAGGGTATATCGCGACGCTTTGACGCGCATTGCTGACACACTCTTCATGTAAGACAGTAGCCCACTCGTTTGATAGTGTGCATCCATCCAGTATTTGGCCGTATACTCCTACGTTTTCGACGCCCGCCAAGCGAGGCCACCTTGGACAAGATCCTGATTCGTGGGGCTCGAACCCACAACCTGAAGAACATCGACCTGACCCTGCCACGGGACAAGCTGATCGTCATCACCGGCCTGTCCGGCTCCGGAAAGTCGTCCCTGGCGTTCGACACCCTGTACGCCGAAGGTCAGCGCCGCTACGTCGAATCGCTGTCGGCCTACGCCCGGCAGTTCCTGTCGATGATGGAAAAACCCGATGTCGACACCATCGAAGGCCTGTCGCCGGCGATCTCCATCGAGCAGAAGTCCACCTCGCACAACCCGCGCTCGACGGTCGGCACCATTACCGAAATCTACGACTACCTGCGTCTGCTTTATGCACGCGTGGGTATTCCCCGTTGCCCGGATCACGATATCCCGCTGGAAGCGCAGACCGTCAGCCAGATGGTCGACCTGGTCCTCGCCGAACCGGAGGGCAGCAAACTGATGCTGTTGGCGCCGGTCATCCGCGAGCGCAAAGGCGAGCACCTGTCGGTTTTCGAAGAGCTGCGCGCCCAAGGGTTCGTCCGCGCCCGAATCAACGGCAAGCTCTACGAGCTGGACGAAGCACCCAAGCTCGACAAGCAGAAAAAACATACCATTGATGTCGTGGTCGACCGCTTCAAGGTTCGCGCCGACCTGCAACAACGCCTGGCGGAATCCTTCGAGACCGCGCTGAAACTGGCGGACGGCATCGCCCTGGTGGCCCCGATGGACGACGAGCCGGGTGAAGAGATGATCTTCTCCGCACGCTTCGCCTGCCCGATCTGTGGTCACGCCATCAGCGAGCTTGAGCCAAAACTGTTCTCCTTCAACAACCCGGCGGGCGCTTGCCCGACCTGTGATGGTTTGGGAGTAAAGCAGTTCTTCGACATCAAGCGCCTGGTCAATGGCGAACTGACCCTGGCCGAAGGGGCGATTCGTGGCTGGGATCGGCGCAACGTCTATTACTTCCAGATGCTCGGGTCGCTGGCGGCCCACTATAAATTCAGCCTTGAAGTGCCGTTCAACGAATTGGCCGCTGACCAGCAGAAAAATATCCTGCACGGCAGCGGTTCGCAAAACGTCGACTTCAAATACCTGAACGACCGTGGCGATATCGTCAAACGCTCGCATCCGTTCGAAGGCATCGTGCCGAACCTGGAGCGACGCTACCGCGAGACCGAATCGGCATCGGTGCGCGAAGAGCTGGCCAAGTTCCTCAGCACCCAGTCGTGCCCGGATTGCCGCGGCACCCGCCTGCGGCGTGAGGCGCGGCACGTGTGGGTCGGCGAGAAAACCCTGCCGGCAGTGACCAACCTGCCTATCGGTGATGCGTCCGATTATTTTGGCGGGCTCAAGCTCACCGGAAGGCGTGGGGAAATTGCCGACAAGATCCTCAAGGAAATCCGCGAACGCCTGCAGTTCCTGGTCAACGTCGGTCTCGACTATCTGTCGCTGGATCGCAGTGCGGACACCTTGTCCGGTGGTGAGGCCCAGCGTATTCGTCTGGCCAGCCAGATTGGTGCCGGCCTGGTGGGCGTCCTGTACATCCTAGACGAGCCCTCCATCGGCCTGCATCAGCGCGATAACGACCGGCTACTGGGCACCCTCAAGCATCTGCGTGATATCGGTAACACGGTGATCGTGGTCGAGCACGACGAAGACGCCATTCGTCTGGCCGACTACGTGGTGGACATCGGCCCGGGCGCGGGTGTGCATGGCGGGCATATCGTCGCCGAAGGCACGCCGGCCGAGGTCATGGCGCATCCGGACTCGCTGACCGGCAAATACCTGTCGGGCCGGGTGAAGATCGAAGTCCCGGCCAAGCGCACACCACGCAACAAGAAGCTGACGCTGGCGCTCAAGGGCGCGCGTGGCAACAACCTGCGCAATGTCGACCTGGAGATTCCGATCGGCCTGCTGACCTGTGTGACCGGCGTGTCCGGCTCCGGCAAGTCGACGCTGATCAACAACACGCTGTTCCCTTTGAGCGCTACAGCGCTGAATGGCGCCACTACCCTTGAAGCGGCCGTCCACGACAGCATCAAGGGCCTTGAGCACCTGGACAAGGTCGTCGACATCGACCAGAGCCCGATCGGCCGTACACCGCGCTCCAACCCGGCGACCTACACCGGATTGTTCACGCCGATCCGCGAGTTGTTCGCCGGCGTACCGGAGTCCCGCTCCCGGGGCTACGGGCCGGGGCGCTTCTCCTTCAACGTCAAGGGCGGCCGCTGCGAGGCTTGTCAGGGCGACGGCTTGATCAAGGTGGAGATGCACTTCCTGCCGGACATCTACGTGCCGTGCGACGTGTGCAAGAGCAAGCGTTACAACCGCGAAACCCTGGAGATCAAGTACAAGGGCAAGAACATCCACGAAACCCTCGAGATGACCATCGAGGAAGCACGGGAGTTCTTCGATGCTGTACCGGCCCTGGCGCGCAAGCTGCAAACGTTGATGGACGTCGGCCTGTCGTACATCAAGCTGGGGCAATCGGCGACCACACTCTCCGGTGGTGAAGCCCAACGGGTGAAACTCTCCCGCGAGCTGTCCAAGCGCGATACCGGCAAGACCCTGTACATCCTCGATGAACCGACCACCGGGCTGCACTTCGCGGATATCCAGCAACTGCTGGACGTGCTGCATCGCCTGCGCGACCACGGCAACACCGTGGTGGTGATCGAACACAACCTGGACGTGATCAAGACCGCTGACTGGCTGGTGGACCTGGGTCCGGAGGGTGGTTCCAAGGGCGGTCAGATCATTGCCGTCGGCACGCCGGAGGAAGTGTCCGAGATGAAGCAATCCCACACCGGTTACTACCTCAAACC
>NZ_JBFUHY010000018.1:0-83385 GCF_056402155.1 Pseudomonas sp. P4_C1 | reverse complement strand
TGCGGGAATAGCTCAGTTGGTAGAGCACGACCTTGCCAAGGTCGGGGTCGCGAGTTCGAGTCTCGTTTCCCGCTCCATATTTAACGAAAACGCCGCTCATCGAGCGGCGTTTTTGTGTGCGCGTAAAAAACCGGATCAACCGCTGAGGCTCTGTACCAGGCTTTCGAGCGCTTCAATGGTTTTGTCATCCTGCACCGGTTGCGCAGCGGCAGCCGCTTTGATTTGGTGTGCCAGGCGGTATTCGCTGGGTGTGCAGTTGGCGAACTGCTTGAAGGCACGGGCGAAGTAGGAAGGATCCTTGAAGCCGGCCTCATAGCCGATGCTGGTAATAGGCATCTGGCTGTTGTCGAGCAGATCCTTGGCGAAGTTCATGCGCTTGTCCAGGATGTAATCCGTGAAGCCAAGCCCATTGGCTTCCTTGAACAGGCGGCTGAAGCGAAATGTCGTCATGCCGCAGCGCTGCGCCAATTCCCTCTGATCGATGCTGTCACGAAAGTGCTGTTCGATGTACAGCATGACATTGCTCAGCGCCTGGTGCTTTTGGTGTCCCGAGGTCAGGCGGATGCTTTCCGGCAGGGTCGGGGAGTGGTCGATTTGTGATGACTTGCCCCGGCCGTTGGTATTTCGACGCAGCTCGCAGAGCTGCACCACTGCCGACAGGTAACGATTCCTCTCGGTGGTCGAGAGCGGGAGCACCATGTATTCCCAGACGCTGGAGCGCATGGCCCATACAGCCAGTTCCTCCGAGTGCTGCACGGTGAACATGGTGATCGGGATGGTGGGGGTGGTGCGTTTGATCTCCAGCAACAGCCGCAAGCCTTGCGTGTCGGGGCGATCAAAATGGATGCAGATCATGTCCGCGTGTTCCCCGATAGGCAACACGGAGTTTTTCGCCAGATTGCAGTCGCAGGTACTCTCGAACTGCGCGACGAGTTCCTTCGTGGACCGATCATGAGTCAGATCGAACCACAGGAGCGATGGCCTTTTGGTCAAATTGGACGTCATGTCTCTACTCTGGGGTTCTTGGTGACTCTCTTAGCTAAGGAGTATTGCCAAGGTGCCATCACTTTGCAGATTTAATCCTGATAGGAAAGACGATTTTTAGTTGCTTTCGCTATATAGGTTGCCTGGAAGGCAGCCTCGGGCGAGTGTTTGTTGGTGTGTTTTCGACGAGCCCGGGTTGAACCGTTTGTCGCTTGTGAATTATTGATAATCGCCATTGCTTTGCCACGCCTTGTTTACCCCTCCCATGACTTCTGCAAAGGCCAATGACCCGTATTTGGCCACCCCGCAAAAAAGTCCTAGCGATGTGCAAAATCTTACTAACGCCCATGCCTTGCCCCTGACTAGGGTTACATCAGGCAGCGCAGAAAGTACTGCCTCAGAAAAAACAACATTCGAGTGAGGTGGGCAAAATGATCATGCAAACAATCAAGGCTTCGGTAGTGAAATTCGTCAAAGACGAAGATGGCCTGACCATTGTGGAATACGCGGTGGCCGGTGGGCTGATTACGGCACTTGTTGTCGCGGCGTTCACTCTTCTTGGAGGCGCCGTGAATACCAGGGTCCGGGCGCTGTGTACTGCCATTAGTGCTGCTCCGTGCTGATAACGATAACTCACCACGGTAGAGAGAGGCTGCGACGTTCAGGGAGCAGCAGGCTGGTACTGCTTTGCTCCTAGGGCGACTCGGCATTCTGGTCGGTTTCGCGCTGTTTCTGCCGATGTTCATTCTGGACGGAGTCGTCAAAGTGAGGTGATCAAAATGTTTAGGCAAATAATCAAGGCTTCCGTGCTGAAGTTCGTCAAAGACGAGGATGGCTTGACCATTGTGGAATACGCGGTAGCGGGAGGGTTGATTACGGCAGCTGCTGTCACGGCGTTCACTCTTCTTGGAGGAGCCGTGGATACAAGGATCAGGGGGCTGTGTAATGCCATTGTTCCTGGTACTTGCTGATAACGATAACTCTTGGTAGGGAGATGCATGATGTCCATGGAACAGCTGGTAGCGACTGTTGTGCTGATAGGACTGCTGGGCCTGGCGGTGGTGAGCGACCTGCGTCGCCACCGCATTCCTAACTTGCTGATTCTGGTAGGTCTGACCTTGGGGTTGGCCGGCCAGACCTATTCAGGTGGGATCAGTGGGATGGGGGATGGCCTGCTGGGCCTCCTGATCGGTTTTGCGCTGTTCCTGCCCATGTATGCCCTGGGGGGCATGGCGGCCGGTGACGTCAAGCTGATGGCCATGGTTGGCAGTTTTCTACCCCCCCATTACGCCTTGTGGGCTGTGTTCTTCAGTCTGATATGGGGAGGGCTGTGCGGTTTCCTGATCGTTCTGGTGCGCGGTCAATTGTTGCAAACCCTGGGGCGCTATCGGTTGATGTTTTTGGCGCGGGCCTATATGGCGCCGAACCCGGGCGAGGTAGCCGGTAAGCCCTTTCCTTACACGGTAGCGATCCTGCTGGGGACGTTGAACAGCATCTACTGGCAACTTAACGCCGGTGGATTCGGAGGTTAGTCATGCACGTCATCGTCGAAAGTGATGCCTACTCCAGCGATCGGAGCGCGGTGCAACGCCTGGCTCCTCAGCCCTGCACTATCCGTGAAACCGGCCTGACCGACAGTTTTCTCGGCGAGTTGGTGTGCAAGCATTTGTTTGATGCTGGTGTGCTGGACATGTCACGACTGGTGGAGCGCCTGGCGCTGACCGGCGCGGTACTTGAAGAGGTCCTGGCGTTTCTGCGCAAGGATGGCCGTGTCGAAGTACTTGGACAGGCGAGTCAAACGGGCGGGCAGATGTTGCGTTATGGCCTGACCGAACGGGGTCGCAGTGTCGCCCGCGATGCCCTGTCGCGCAGTGGCTATATCGGTGCGGCACCCTTCCCGGTGAGTACCTACCGGTCCCTGATCAAATTGCAGACCATTCACCATGGTCGCATCAACGCCAACGATATGCGCAATGCCCTGGCTGGTGTAGTGCTCACGGAGGAGATGCTCGATCAGTTGGGTGTGGCGATGAACTCCGGGCGCGCGATCATGATTTATGGCCCCGCGGGGACCGGCAAGACCTATGTCAGCAGTCGGCTGATCCGTCTGTTCGCCGAGGCCATCTGGGTCCCTCATGCCATCGTCATCAACGAGTCGGTGATCGAGATCTATGACCCGCAGGTGCATCAGCGGCTCGATGAAAATGCTCAACAGAACAACCTGATGCTCAACGAAGGAATCGACCGTCGACTGCTGCGCTGCAAACGCCCGATCGTCATCACGGGCGGTGAGTTGAGCATGGAACAGCTGGACGTTCGCTATGACCCCTTCACCCGTCAATACCAGGCCGCCTTGCAGCTCAAGGCCAGCAATGGCCTGTTCATCATCGACGACATGGGGCGCCAGCGCATGGCCCCCGCCGAGCTGTTCAATCGCTGGATCGTCCCGATGGAAGAGAAACGCGATTTCCTCAACCTGGGCGGCGGACGGCATTGTGAGCTGCCGTTCGATCTGATTCTGGTGTTTTCCACCAACCTCAATCCCCTGGAACTGGCCGATGAGGCCTTCCTGCGCCGGATTGGCTACAAGCTGCAGTTTGGTTACCTGAAGCCCGAGCAGTACGAAAAGATCTGGCGTATGGAAAGCGAGCGTCTGGGCATTTCCTATGACCCGCTGCTGGTGCGTTATGCGCTGCAAAGGCTTTATGCAAGTGAAGGCATGCCCCTGGTGCCCTGCCATCCCCGAGATCTCCTGAACATGGCACTCGATCGCCAGCGTTATATCGGCGGTTCCGGACCACTGTCACCGAAAGAGTTGGAATGGGCCTGGCACAACTACTTTGTCCAGCTCGACTTTCTTTGATACGGAGATACTGACATGAGCTCTCGTACGCTGACCCTGATAGGCGTTTCCCTGGCCATGGGCCTTGGGGCTGCATGGATGGCCGACTCCTGGTTGAGCGCGCGGCTCAATGCCAGCCCGGATGACCACCTGCGAAGCGTGGTGGTCGCCACGGTAGAGATTCCATTCGGGCAGATGGTCGAGGCCCAGCAGCTCACGACCGTACGCATGCCCATGGATACGATCCCGGACGATGCCTTCGATGCCAGCGAAAAAGCCGTGGGCAAGATCGCCACGTTCGACATTCTGCGGGGCGACATCGTGCGCGGTGCGCGTCTGAGCGAGCACCTGGGGGGCAGCACCCTGGCCTCTTTGATTGCCCCGGACAAACGCGCCATATCGGTACGGGTGGACGATGTGGTCGGCGTCGGCGGATTCCTGTTGCCGGGTAACCGGGTCGATGTACTGGCGACCAAAACCACCAATGCCGGCAGTAACAGCGCCTCCTCCAGGACCATCCTCGAGAACTTGCGGGTGTTGGCGGTAGATCAGACCGCGGGTACCGACAAGACCCAACCGGTCGTGGTGCGTGCCGTGACGCTGGAGATGTCGGCGGCTGAAGCGGAAACCCTGGTCACGGCGCAGACGGAAGGCAAGTTGCAACTGGCGCTGCGTAACCCACTGAACCTCGAGAAGAAAACCGCGGCCGTTGCGTCTGCCGCACCGGCCATGGCGGTGGCTACCGCCACAGAGCCAAAGCGCGTAGTGCCGCGTGGTAATGGAGAGGGTGGCAGAGCCGTCACCATTATCCGCGGGATCGAGGCCAATGTAGTCAAAATTCGCTGACCGGGCGCAACAGGTGCCTGGGCACCGCGGCATTGGCGGAGCCGATCCGGATCGGTATCGGCAATCGAGGGCTTGATGATGAATCTTCGTATTCAGCGGCCGTTCACTTCGACGCCAAGGCGCCAGGAAGGATCGGTGAGTGTAATGATGGTGATCGCGTTGGCGGCGATGGCCATGATGGCGGCGCTGGCTTTGGATGGCGGGCATATGATGCTGAACAAAACGCGCCTGCAGAATGCCGTGGACGCCGCCGCCCTGAGTGGCGCCAAGACCCTGAGCCAGGTGGCGGGTGGCATCAACAGTGCCAGTGCGACGCGTACCGCTGCGCTCAATACGCTGACACAGAATGCCAATGCCACGGGCAACAACGAATTGGCCACGGCTGTCGGCGGCAATGCAGGCACGTTCGCGGTGGTGGAACTGGCAAGCAGTGTCTATGGCCCGTTCTCCTATCCCGGGCCGGCGGATGCCAAGTATGTTCGGGTATCGGTACCGAGCTATAGCCTGACGGGATTTTTCTGGAACTTCGCCCAGGTATTCGGCTCTGGTGGCCTGGGAGCCAAAGCGGTGGCGGCAATTGCCACTGCAGGCCCCAGCCCCACCAGCCCCTGCGATCTCGCACCTTTGATGGTCTGTGGCGACTCGACTAAAAACAACCCGGCTGCTGGCATGTTCTGGGGCTTCCAGTTTGGTGATTTGCAGGTATTGAAGACAGCTTCCGGCAATTCGTCGCCCATTGGTCCAGGCAACTTTCAGTTGATCGATTTTGGCTCGGGTGGCAGTCAGGTCAAGGAGGATCTGGCCGGAGGTGGCAAGGTCTGTCGCAATGTGGGGCAAGATGTCCAGACCGCGCCTGGCAACAAGGTCGGCCCTACCTCTCAAGGCCTGAATACGCGCTTCGGCATCTATCAGGGGCAGGTCAGTGCCTCGGCCTATCCGCCGGATCTGGTGACGACGTCCAGCACCCCTGCGATCACTTACGACGACTCAGTCAACCCTCCACAAACGAAGTACCAGGGGCAAGCCGTCACCTCGAACAACGGCAATCTCACCGCGGGCAGCAACTCGATACTGGACTACAACGACTGGCGTGCGAGCGTTGCCGCGTGTGTGGCGGGGGGGAGTGGTTGTCAGGGCAATGGGGTGTTCGAGCGCCGGATGCTGAAAGTCGTGGTGGGCGACTGTACCGGCAAACAGGGCGGTTCAACCTCGGTCCCCGTCCTCGGTTTTGGTTGCTATTTCGTGGTACAGCCCATGGATGGCGGCGGCACGGACTCGCAGATCTTCGGCCAGTTCGTGAAGACGTGCGAAGGCGACAACGTGGCCGGCCCCTCGCCGTCAACCGATTCCGGCCCGCAGATCATTCAGCTCTATAAAACCTATCTCAACGGCAGCGGCACTCCGAGCACTGACTCGTAGGAGGCGTCATGAGACTTCACGGATTTAAACATCCACAGCGCCAGCAAGGCCTGGCCATTGTGGAGTTCACCCTGGTCCTGCCGGTGTTGCTGTTGCTGATGCTTGCCTTCGGTGAGTTCGGCCGCATGCTCTATCAGTACAACGTGCTGCTGCAGGCCAGCCGTGATGCCGACCGTTTCGTCGCCAGTCAGGCCTGGGACTCGACACTTGGTGCGGTCGCTGTGAGCAATGTGCTACTGACCCAGACGCAAAACGTTGCGGTGTATGGCGTGCCTGCCAACACCGGGACCGCTGTGGTGTCAGGGCTGACGACTGGCAACGTGGTCGTTGCCGCAGTGGGCACCAACCATGTGCGGGTCACCATCACTTACACGTTCTGCCCGGTGATTGGTGCTGGCAATTGCGCCGGATCGCTTCCCGGTTTTTTTGGTAATCAGATTTCACTGAGCATTCCACTGGTCGCCACTACCGTGATGAGGGCCCTGTGATGAATAGAAAACACATGCGCGGCACCTATACGGTGGAGTTCGCCATCGTTGGTCTGCTGATGTTTACGCTGTTGTTCGGCGTGGTGGAAATGGGCCGCCTGTACTTCACGGTCAATGCACTGGATGAAGCCGTACGCCGTGGTACGCGCCTGGCGGCGGTGTGCAATATCAGCGATCCGGTGGTGTTGCGGCGGGCGATCTTCAATGCCGCGACCGACGCAGGTACGAGCCAGCTGATCGGCAATCTGGCCACCACCAATCTGACGCTGACCTATCTGGACGTAAACGGCGCTCTGGTGGCCAACCCCGCTGACCTGGTCAGCGCCAATGGTTTTCGTGCCATCCGCTATGTCCGGTTGAGTCTGCAGAACTTCGTTTTCAATCTGTTCATTCCCGGGTTCGGCGTGCCCATTACCTTGCCCGCTTTCCGGGCAACGTTGCCACGCGAAAGCCTCGGGCGTCATTCCGATTCCGGGGAGATCACGCCATGCTGAATACCAAGGACACTCCACTCTCCAGTTCGACCGGCAAAGCCGGGCTCAGGTTGCTGATCAGCAGCCGTGATGCCACGTCGTTGCGCGACCTGCAGAGCGTCTGCCAACGCATGCCCAGCCTGGAGGTAAGTACTCGGCTGGTGAGCAATGGGCATGTCGACCCGCTCTACGGCCTGGACCGGATGCCCGATCTGTTGCTGTTGCGCGTCAGCCACCTGTGGCGTGAAGAGCTGGCGGCACTGTTGCAGCGCCCGGCCCATGAGCGTCCGCCGATGTTGGTGTGCGGGCTGCTGAGCGAACAGGAAGGCATGCGCCTGGCGATGCAGGCCGGCGCCCGTGATGTGCTGCCGGAGCCTGTTGCCGAGACGGAACTGGTCGGCGCCTTGAATCGGCTGGTCATGGAGGTTCGGAGCGGCAGTGGGACAGAAGGGAAATTGCTCGCCGTGATCAGCGCCAAGGGCGGATCCGGCGGCACCATGCTGGCCTGCAACCTGGCTCAGCAGCTCAGCATCAAGGGTGGCAGTACCCTGTTGCTGGACATGGACCTGCAATTTGGCAGCGTGACGCATTACCTGGATGTGGCGCAGACGCACAGCCATCTGGAGGTGTTGCATCAGATCGACGGCATGGACAGCGTCGCGCTACGGGGTTTTTGCAGCCACTTCAGCCCGACCTTGCATGTGCTGGGTGGTCGGGCCGGTGAGCTGTGTCTGCCGCAGGATGCTCAACCCGAGCAACTTGACACCCTGATGCAGTTGGCCCGCGCCAGCTATGACTGGGTGGTGATCGATCTGCCACGGCAAATCGACCACCTCACCGGCTCCGTGCTGGAACAGGTGGATCGGGTATACGTGGTGGTGCAGCAGAGCGTCAGCCATCTGCGCGATGCCAGTTCCCTGGTGCGGATTCTTCGTGACGACCTGGGCGTGCGTGGAGATCAATTGCAGATAGTGGTCAACCGCTATGACAAGGCGGCAGCGGTCAGCCTCAAAGATGTCGGTGAGGCGCTGCGCTGCACGAATCTTTCGAAATTACCCAACGACTTCAACCTGGTCAGCCAGAGTCAGAACACCGGCGTGCCGTTGGCTCTGCATGCGCCGAAGGCGGCGATCACCGTTGCCCTGCGCAACGTGGCTGAAGAACTGGTCGGCAAGCAGATGGCTGGAAACAAAGGCGTGCTCAAACGCGCCTTCAACCGTTTTTTCGGGGGGTGACCCATGATCAGTGACTTTCGTAACCGCTTGCGCAAACAATCCGCTAAATCCGCCTCGTCGCAGGCTAACCAGCCAGGTGACGACTCGCTGGATCCGGCAGAGGAAGTGATGGCGTGGGAGCGTGCAACGCCGGACGTTCTTTACGAAACCAAAAGTCAGGTCACCCCGGTGGAGGCCGAGTGGCGAGAAAAGATCTACCAGCAGTTGCTCAAGGTCATGGACCTGTCCTTGCTGGACTCCCTTGAACAGGCTGAGGCTACGCGGCAGATTCGCGATATTTGCCAACGCCTGCTCGATGAACACTCGGCACCGGTGAGTACTTCGAGCCGCCAGTTGATCATCAAGCAGATCACCGACGAGGTGCTCGGCCTTGGCCCCCTGGAACCGTTACTGGCCGATCACAGCGTGTCCGACATACTGGTCAACGGCCATGCCTCGGTCTATGTCGAGCGCTTTGGCAAACTGCAACGCACCGATGTGCGCTTTCGCGACGATCAGCATTTGCTGAACATCATTGATCGCATCGTCTCCAGCCTGGGTCGGCGTATCGACGAGTCCTCGCCCTTGGTGGACGCCCGGCTCAAGGACGGTTCGCGGGTCAATGCGATTATCCCGCCGCTGGCCATCGATGGCCCGAGCGTGTCGATCCGGCGCTTTGCGGTGGACCTGCTCAATACCGACAGCCTGATCCAGGTGGGGACATTGACCCCGGCCATTGCCCTGCTGCTCAAGGCGATTGTCCGTGGGCGCTTGAACGTGCTGATTTCCGGCGGTACCGGCAGTGGCAAGACCACCATGCTCAATGTGCTGTCCAGTTTCATTCCGCACAACGAGCGGATCGTCACCATCGAAGACTCGGCCGAACTGCAACTGCAGCAGCCCCACGTGGTGCGCCTGGAAACCCGGCCTTCGAATATCGAGGGGCGTGGCGAGGTGAGCCAGCGGGAGTTGGTGCGCAACAGCCTGCGGATGCGTCCGGACCGCATTGTGATCGGCGAAGTGCGCGGCGTCGAGGCGCTGGACATGCTGACCGCGATGAACACCGGCCACGACGGCTCGCTGACCACGATCCACGCCAACACCGCGCGCGATGCGTTGGGGCGGGTCGAGAACATGGTGTCGATGACCGGGGCTACTTTCCCGATCAAGGCCATGCGTCAGCAGATCGCTTCGGCCATCGATGTGGTGATCCAGCTGGAACGCCAGGAGGACGGCAAGCGCAGACTGGTCAGTGTGCAGGAAATCAACGGCATGGAAGGCGAGATCATCACCATGACCGAAATCTTCTCCTTTGCGCGCCATGGCATGGGCGAAAACGGCGAAGTGCTGGGTGATTATCGGCCCAGCGGCATGATCCCCGCCTTCCGCGATGTGCTGGCCAAGCGCGGCATCGAGTTGCCGCTGACGATGTTCAGGCCTGAATGGATGGAGGCACGGCAGCCATGAACCAGGTTCCCGGTGAATTCATTCTGATGTTCCTCGGCATGGTGTTTATCGCCGTCTTCCTCCTGTCCCAGGGGGTGGCGGTGCCGGTATTCGGCGAGGCCGGCAAGATGCGCAAGCGCATCCGCGGCCGCCTGCACGTAATGGAAAAAGCCAATAATTTGCCCAACATGCAAACGGTATTGAGGCAGAAGTACCTGACGCGCTTGTCGCCACTGGAGGCCAGGCTTGAGCAGCTGCCCTTTATGGAAACATTGACGCAAATGATTGAGCAGTCCGGGCACGAATACCGGGCCTATCGGGTATTGCTGCTCGGGCTGGCGCTGGGTGTCTGGGCGGGTATCTTGATCTGGATGGTCTCGTCAGTCTGGTGGATGGCGCTGATCTCGGGCTCCGCGGTCTTCTGGTTACCCATACTGAAAATCTCTCGCGACCGTGGCAAGCGTTTCGCCGCATTCGAGGAAGGCCTGCCGGACGCGCTGGATGCCATGTGCCGCGCTCTGCGCGCCGGGCACCCATTCAACGAAACCCTGCGCCTGGTGGCCGAGGAGCACAAGGGACCGGTCGCTCATGAGTTTGGCCTGACCTTCTCCGATATCAACTATGGCAATGATGTACGCCGGGCCATGCTCGGCCTGCTGGAGAGGATGCCCAGCATGACGGTGATGATGCTTGTGACCTCGATCCTCATCCATCGTGAGACCGGCGGCAATTTGACCGAAGTGCTGGAGCGTCTGAGTCGGCTGATCCGCGGGCGCTTTCGCTTCCAGCGCAAGGTTAAGACCCTGTCGGCCGAAGGGAGGATGTCAGCCTGGATACTGGTGGCCATTCCCTTCGTGCTGGCGGCGGTGATCGTATTCACGACTCCTGAATACATGCCGTTGCTGCTCAATGATCCGTTGGGCCATAAGCTGATAATCGGGGCTTTTTTTTCCATGTTGGCCGGGATTTTCTGGATTCGCAAAATCATCCGGATTCAGGTTTAAGCGGTATTCGCTACCGGGAGGTACAGGTCATGGATTTTTTGCTCGGGTTGTTCAGTAGGGTCACTGGGAACGAGGAGCTGGCGCGCCTGTTGTTCCTTGGTGCGATCGGTTTGAGTACGGGGCTTGTGGTCGTCGCCGTGAGTTTGCTGATGATGGGGCTTCAGGATCCCGTGCAGCGTCGCCTGGCGCTGATCAAGCGTGGTCATTTAGGCAACACGACCGGGCAGGACGCTCCGGGTAATCTGCAACTGTTGCTGGAACGGGTCGGCCAGCGCTTTGGCTCGGCCGAATCGGCTCAGACCTCCGTCACCCAGACCCTGTTGATGCATGCGGGATACCGTTCCTCGTCGGCGGTGCAGATGTACTGGGCGGTACGCTTGATGTTGCCGCTGTTATTGATCGGTATTGCGCTGCTGCTGTTGCCGATGATTCCCAAGGTTTCCCTGATCATGGGGCTGTTGTTGGTGTTCTTGGTGGCCGGAGTCGGATGGTTGGTGCCATCGCTGTATGTCGCCAAGCGCAAGCAGTTGCGACAAGGTCGGCTGCGTGCCGCGTTTCCGGATGCGCTGGATCTGATGGTGGTGTGCGTGGAGTCGGGCCTGGCCTTGCCCACGACCATCGAACGGGTGGCGGAGGAGATGTCGGTCAGTCAGGTCGAACTGGCTGAAGAGCTGGCCACGGTCAATGCACAAATCCGCGCGGGCATTTCCAGTACCGAGGCGCTCAAGCAACTGGCCGTACGCACTGGCCTGGATGACGTACAAGGGCTGGTCAACCTGTTGGCGCAGAGTATCCGCTTTGGTACAAGCGTGGCCGATACCTTGCGCATCTACGCCGATGAGTTCCGTGACCGGCGTACGCAGGCCGCCGAAGAGATGGGGGCGAAAATTGGCACCAAGATGATATTCCCGCTGATTTTCTGTCTGTGGCCGAGCTTCTTCCTGATAGCCATTGGCCCCGCCATGATCGGGGTATTTAAGGCATTCGGTAAGTAAGCAGGAGTGGCTTGCTGTCGAACAGGATGGCTGTACTACATATGAGCGGGGTGGAGCAGGCGAACGGAGTGCATTCACTCCAATCGCTTGCTCCACCTTGTAGTACCTGGACTGTATTTTTCTGCACACGACATCAAGCCCGGCTTTGCAGCCAGGCCACTCTGGACTACGGCAGAGGCTGATCACCCATCACATGTCTCAGTTGCCATTGCCGATGGTCATTTGTCCCGCTGCATCCTGGTCAAAATATTGCGGAATCGGGTAGTTGAAGCTATTCAGCCAGCGCTGCATGGCCAGGTCACGTTCGGTGGCCGAAGCGGTTTGCAGTTTAGTGGAGGCAACCACACCGCGAATCTGCAGTTGCAACCATTGTTCGGTGCCTTGTTGATACGGCGAAGAGGGGCCCGGCTCAATGGCCCAGGCAGTGGTGGACAGGCAAGCCGTGCACAGGATCAACAGCCGTTTGGTATTCATCTCGACTCCTCTTGCGTTCTACTTGTTCGCACTGGTGGAGGCATCGGCTACCTCAGCCTTGCGATTGCCATCGGTAGCCACCACTTTTTGGGCGGAGGCCTTGAGTTTTTCCGCGCGGGTTTGAGCCTCTACGACTTGCTTGGGGCTCAAGTCGGCGCGGGTCACAAGTTCGGCGGCCGATTTCCAGTTATCCTGGTAGATCAGCAACGTCACCATATTGAGTGCCGCCAGTGTGTTTGCCTGCTTGAGCTCCATGGCGGTCATGAACTCAAAGCGTGCTTCAGGGATCCGCCGCTGATTGAGGTAGACGACCCCCAGGTCATTGCGCATCCTGTCGTCGGTGGGGGCCATCTGCACCGCACGCTCAAGGTGAGTGGCAGCGCTGGCGTTATCATTTTTGGCGGCGGCCAGTTGGCCCAGGCCAAGTTCCCCTTCAGCTGCCAGACAGGTGCCGAGCAAGCTTTCGTACAAGGGCTGCGCGTCGCCGCTACGCCCCATCAAGCGCAGCACCCGAGCCTTGCGCAGGCGAACCTGCACCAGGTTATCGGGCATTCCTTCCAGATTCGCCAAGCTGGCATACAAACGGCCTTCGTCGGCCATGTTGTCGGCCAGGTTCAGGGCCAGTTCCTGCTCCGAACCGGGCTTGGCACAGCTGGCCGGTCTTGAAGACAGGCCGTTGCTGGCACAACCGGCAAGCATTAATGTCGCCGCTATTGCAATGACTGCTTTCATCGAAGGTCCCCTGGCTACAACAGGTTGAACGCCTGGCCAATGGCAATAAGGCTGGCCCGGCAAGCGTGCAAAGTCACCGTCAGGCGTGAGGGCGAGGCCAGTCGGGTTCAGGCCCCGGTTCATTGCGAGAGCCCGCTGCGACTGTCGAAGTCGCCATTTTCCAGGAAAAACATGCGATAGAAGTTCGGGTCGTAATTGCGCAGCTGCTCGCCAGGCAATGACGGCAGTTGTGCATTGGCCGCCAGTGGCTGGACCAGATGCGGGGTGACGATCATCAGCAGTTCGCGCTCTTCACGGTTGATGGTGTTGTCGCGGAAAAATGCGCCCAGAACCGGGATATCGCCCAGCCCCGGAAACTTGTTCACCTGGGAAGTGTTGCGGGAGCTGATCAGGCCGCTGATGACGAAGCTTTCGCCGTCGGCCAGGGAAATGCTGGTATCGGTACGGCGCACGGTCAAGGCCGGGACTATCGTGCCGGCGATGCTCACGGCGTTGGTGAAGTCCAGTTCACTGACTTCCGGTGCCACCTTCAGCGCGATACGGTTTTTCCCGATGATGGTCGGCGTCAGGGTCAGGCGGATACCGAACTCCTTGTACTCGATGGACACGCTATCACTGCCTGAGCTGGGCACCGGAATCGGTATTTCACCACCGGCCAGGAAGCTTGCACTCTGCCCGCTGAGCGCGACCAGGCTTGGCCGCGCCAGGGTATAGGCGAAACCGCTGCCTTCCAGCGCGTTGAGCGCCACCAGGGTATTGCCGGTAGCAAAAGTGAGGTTGAAGTTGTCGTTGTTCACCGGTATCACCGGCGTGACAATGCCGCCGATGGTGGGCAAGGTTCTCGGCGAGCCGAACAGGAAATTGCCGCGGATGCCGAAAATCGAGGCGGAGGCTTCCTTGAGCTTGGTCCGGCTGACTTCAACGAAGCGGATATCGGTCTGCACCTGGCTCGGCAGCAGCGTGTCGTCGGAAGGCACCGACGGCACGCTGGTCAGCGCCGACGTGGCCTTACCCTTGACGAACACCATGCTTTGGCGCGGCGTTTTCGAACAGGCGGTCCAGACCATCAGGCTGGTGGTCCCCGGTGCAAGGCCCGTGAGTATGAACGCGCTGCTGCCGCTGGGTTGCACGTCGGCAATTTTCGGGTCACCCACCGCCAGTTGCGTTACCGGAACGGGGCTGCGCAGTTCACTCTGCAGCCCCTGACCGACCTCGTAGGTTGTCGGCCAATTGTCCAGTTGCGGGCAATTGGCCGGCGCGGCCTGAGCCGCATCCACGCTAAGGCCCATCCAGAACAGGCCATGGATAATTCGCTTGAAAGCGGGCTCGCTACGAAAGCTCATTAAGTACATCCTCACTGGATGGGCCGTCTTTAGGCGGACTGAGTTGTCTCGGATCACTTCACTTCACGGGGATCGGGCTATCCCCCTCCCAATGCGCCAGACCCGCTATCCATAGCCTTGGCGTTATTCCTTGCGTTACACACGAGCGGGTCCACTTCGCTGATCTGGCGGGACAGCGAGCGACCTGGTTCCCTCGGAAAGCAATCGGTAATGAAGGTACAGAGCCGGAAAACGCCTGCCAGGATCATGGTGAGGTAACTCCTTTTGCCAATTTGCTGTCTGATCACTGAAGCTAACGTGGAAAATCCAGCCGTGATGACTTCTTATTGTTTGAAGGTAGTTCAATCAGTCCAAAGTGCCATGAATTTAAACAAAACCATTGGTGCAAAGGCTGGGTTTAGGCGGGCGGGCGAGCGATTCGGGCAAGGTCGCAGCACGGTGCGCTTGCCTGATGTTGACGGGGTGTGCTGAAGGCAATAAATAAAAAGGCCCGCATGCTCAAGCATGCGGGCCTTTGGCATCACTGATAGAAGATCAGTGCTTGCTGTCCTGGTTCGACAATGCCAGCAGTTGCTTTTCCTGGTTCCAGTCGAAAGGTTCGTCGTTCTGTTCGGCTTCGAAGCGGCGCTCTTCCAATGCCTGATACAGGTCGATCTCTTCATCGGACAAGTAGTGCAGGCAGTCACCGGCGAAATACCACAGCAGATCCCGTGGAATCAGGTGGGCGATTTGCGGATAACGGGAAATGACTTGAGTCAGGATGTCCTGGCCCAGGTACTGGCTTTCGATTGGGTCGATCGGCAGTGACGCCAGCAATTCGTCGAAGCGCTCAAGGAACAAGGCATGGCTTTCTTCGGGAACCTGCTCGGCCTCACCTACGGCGACCAGGATGCTGCGCAGGTGGTCGAGTAAAACGAGATGATCGGCAACGATGTTGGACACGAGATAAGTCCTCAAGAGCAAAACGGGCGCGGGAGTATAAAGCGCCCGCGCCCGTTTTTACATGCTTGAAGGGATCAGCGGACTTTTCCCTTGGCCAGTGCCAAAGCCTTTTGGTCAAAGTCATCGACATCGATCACCTTGCGCCGGGCCGCTTCGGCTTCACGCAGGGTTTGGGCTTCCACCGGCTGCAACACACCAGCCTCGAGGGCGGCATCGATCGCCGACTCGCCGGCCAGCGGTTTGACCTGGCCACTCTTGAGTGCCACGTGCAATTTTTTCTGCAATGGCTGTGCGGCGCTCAACAGATTGCAGGCGTGTTGCAATGCACCGACCGGGTCGTCGCTCGCTTGTGGGCGATAGCAACCCAGGAGCAATTCCTCCAGGGCAGGGTCGCCCTTGGCGCGGCCAATCAACGCAGCGACTTCGGCACCGAGTTTGTCCGATGGCCCTTTGTGCCGGCGACCGAACGGGAACACGATCACCCGCAACAGGCAGCCGACGACTTTGTTCGGGAAGTTATCCAGCAGCTCATCCATGGCCCGTTCCGCCTGGCTCAGGCTTTCTTCCATGGCCCAGGCCAGCAGCGGCGCCATGTACTGCGGTGAGTCGAGGTCGTTGTAGCGTTTGAGCGCGGCGGAGGCCAGGTAAAGGTTGCTCAACACGTCACCCAGCCGTGCGGACAGACGTTCCCGGCGTTTCAGTGCGCCGCCCAGCAGCATCATGCTGAGGTCGGCGAGCAGGGCGAAAGCAGCGGCCTGACGATTGAGAGCACGGAAGTAACCCTGGCTGAGTTTGTCGCCCGGGGTGTGTTCCAGGTGCCCGAAACCGAGATTCAACACCAGCGTACTGGCGGCGTTGCCCACAGCGAAACCGATGTGCTTGAGCAGCAGGCCATCGAACTCCGTGAGCGCCTGATCCTTGTCTTCACGGTCGGCAAGGGCCATTTCCTTGAGGACGAAGGGGTGGCAGCGAATTGCACCCTGGCCGAAGATGATCAGATTGCGCGAGAGAATGTTCGCGCCTTCGACGGTGATGAAAATCGGCGCGCAGTTCCATTTGCGACCGAGGTAGTTGTTCGGCCCCATGATGATTGCCTTGCCGCCGTGCACATCCATGGCATCGCTGAGGCAGTCGCGGCCGCGCTCGGTCAGGTGGTACTTGAGAATCGCCGACAGCACCGACGGTTTCTCGCCCAGGTCGACCGCATTGGCGGTCAGCATGCGGGCGGCGTCCATCATCCAGGTGTTGCCGCCAATGCGCGCCATGGCTTCCTGAATGCCTTCGAAAGCGCCAATCGGCACGTTGAACTGCTCGCGAACCTGAGCGTATTGGCCCGTCACCAGGCTGGTGAACTTGGCCATGCCGGTGCCCACCGCCGGCAGGGAAATCGAACGCCCGACCGACAGGCAATTCATCAGCATCATCCAGCCTTTGCCGAGCATCTCCTGGCCGCCGATGAGGAACTCCAGCGGGATGAACACGTCCTTGCCTGAATTCGGGCCATTCATGAATGCGGCGCCCAATGGCAGATGCCGGCGGCCGATCTCGACACCGGGCAGGTCGGTTGGAATCAGTGCCAGGCTGATGCCCAGGTCATCTTTGTCACCCAGCAGGTGATCCGGGTCGTAGGCCTTGAAGGCCAGGCCGAGGAGGGTGGCCACCGGACCGAGGGTGATGTAACGCTTTTCCCAGTTCAAGCGCAGGCCGAGGACTTCCTGACCCTGCCATTCACCTTTGCAGATCACTCCCGAGTCCGGCATGCCGCCGGCGTCGGAGCCGGCCAAGGGACCTGTAAGGGCAAAGCACGGGATGTCATCGCCGCGAGCCAGACGTGGCAGGTAATGATTGCGTTGTTCGTCGGTACCGTAATGCAGCAACAGTTCGGCCGGGCCGAGGGAGTTGGGGACCATTACGGTGGTTACGAGGTCGCCGCTGTGGCTCGCCAGTTTCATCGCCACTTGCGAGTGGGCATAAGCGGAGAAGCCCTTGCCGCCAAACTCCTTGGGGATGATCAGGGCGAAAAAGCCGTTGTCCTTGATGAAGGTCCAGACTTCGGGCGGCAGGTCCATGGTTTGACTGAGCTGCCATTCATTGACCATGGTGCAGAGTGTTTCGGTCGGCCCGTCGATGAAAGCCTGTTCCTCTTCATTCAATTGCGCTTTGGGATAGGACAGCAGTTTGCTCCAGTCCGGACGGCCACTGAACAGTTCGCCATCCCACCAGACCGTGCCGGCGTCGATGGCGTCGCGCTCGGTTTGCGACATGGGTGGCAGGGTTTTCTGGAACCAATTGAACATCGGCGCGCTGAACAATTTGCGACGCAGGTCGGGCAGCAGCAAGGGCGCGGCGACAGCGGCGATCAACACCCAGATAACCAGCAACAACCAGCCCGGCGCGCGGCTGAAAGCGCCCATTGCCACGGCATAGACGGCCACGATGACCAGGGCGGGCAGCGGGGCGATGCGGCGGTGGGCCAAATAAGCAATCCCGACCAGCAGAACCAGTATCCACAACAGCAGCATATTCATTCCTCCGTGAAACCATGGCGAACCAGCCCACAGAGCTTAGACGGCATCCGCGAAACAGGCTGGTTGGAGCGATGTGATTGGAATCGTGGGAAAAGCGTTCATTGAGCGAGCGGCAAAGCGCCCATGTTTGGCCGAAACGTCGTTATCTCTGTGCTCAAGCGCTCGCTAGACTCGGGGCTTCCCCAGGAGATTGTTCTCATGCACGAGTATCTGAGTCCCGGCCGCTTCATCGATAGTGACCACCCGTCCGTGGTGGAGTTCGCCGAAAAACACCGTGGCGCCAGTCGCGATCCGCTTGCGCAGGCGATCAGTCTCTATTACGCCGTGCGCGAAGCGGTGCGCTACAACCCGTACACATTCAGTCGCGATCCGCAGACCCTGCGCGGCAGTTATGCATTGGCGGCCGGGGAGAGTTACTGCGTGCCCAAGGCCACGTTGCTGGCAGGTGCGGCGCGGCATTGCGCGATTCCCGCGCGGATCGGCCTGGCGGATGTACGCAATCATTTGTCGACGCCACGGCTGCTTGAGTTGCTCAAGAGCGACATGTTCGCCATGCACGGCTACACCGAGTTTTATTTGCAGGATCGCTGGGTCAAGGCGACCCCCGCGTTCAATCGCAAACTCTGCGACCTGTTCAATGTGGCGCCGCTGGAATTCGACGGGATAAACGACAGTGTTTTTCATCCCTTCAACCGCGATGGCGCGAAGCTGATGGAGTACCTCGTCGATCACGGCCAGTTCGCTGACGTACCTGAAGCGTTCTTTTTCGAACACCTGGAAAAATGCTATCCGCACCTGTTCGGTGAGCAACAGCAACCGCTGTTGGGTGATATGCAGAGCGATTTGAGTCGCGCCTGATCCGGCGTATGCTGCCTGCCCACTTACCGAAAAAGAGGCGGTCATGCTGAAGATCTGGGGTCGGAAAAACTCGTCGAATGTCAGAAAGCCATTGTGGGCCGCCGAAGAACTGGGGCTGGCCTACGAGGCTATCGATGCCGGTGGCGCCTTTGGTGTCGTCGATACGCCCGAATACCGCGCCATGAATCCCAATGGTCGGGTTCCGGTGATCGAGGACGATGGCTTCGTGCTGTGGGAATCCAATGCCATCGTGCGTTATCTGATGGCCCGTCACGCCAACGGCACGGCCTGGTATCCGGCGGATCTGCAAGCCCGTGCCAGCGCCGACAAATGGATGGACTGGACCACCTCAAGCTTTGCCGGTCCGTTCCGTACCGTGTTCTGGGGCGTGCTGCGTACCCCGGCAGACCAGCAGGACTGGCCCGCCATCAAGGCGGCGATCAAAGAATGCGACACGCTACTGGCGATGGCCGATCAGGCGTTGGCGAACAAGCCCTACCTGTCCGGGGACGAGATCGGCATGGGCGATATTCCCCTGGGCAGTTTCATTTATGCCTGGTTCGAGATGCCGATCGAGCGTGCGCCACAGCCGCATCTGCAGGCCTGGTATGCACGGTTGAAACAGCGTCCGGCGTATCAAAAGGCGGTCATGACCGCGTTGACTTAATACTCACTATCGACACGCTTGACTGTACTTGTGTGGCGGCGACAAGCACCATTGCGCTGATGCGACGTGGTTGCAATGCGCGCCGCCCGCCCTTACCTGACCCTTTTTCCCTTCTTGGTGCGTAAATCAGATATGAGTTCCGCTCTGTCCATCCGGCAGCTAACCAAAACCTACGGCAACGGTTTCCAGGCCCTGAGTGGTATCGATCTGGATGTCGCCGAAGGTGACTTCTTCGCCTTGCTCGGCCCCAACGGCGCCGGCAAATCCACGACCATCGGCATTCTCTCGACCCTGGTGAACAAGACCAGCGGCACGGTGAATATCTTCGGTCACGACCTGGACAAGAACCCTGCGCAGCTCAAGCGCTGCATCGGCGTGGTGCCCCAGGAATTCAACTTCAACCAGTTCGAAAAGACCTTCGACATCGTCGTGACCCAGGCTGGTTACTACGGCATCCCGGCGAAAATCGCCAAGGAACGCGCCGAACAGTACCTGACCCAGCTCGGCCTGTGGGACAAGAAGGACGTACCGTCGCGTTCGCTGTCCGGCGGCATGAAGCGGCGCCTGATGATCGCCCGCGCGCTGGTTCATGAGCCGCGCCTGCTGATCCTCGACGAACCGACCGCCGGGGTGGACATCGAACTGCGTCGCTCGATGTGGAGCTTTCTCACCGAGCTGAACCAGAAAGGCATCACCATCATCCTCACCACCCATTACCTGGAGGAGGCTGAGCAGTTGTGCCGCAACATCGGCATCATCGACCACGGCACCATCGTCGAGAACACCAGCATGAAGCAGTTGCTCAGCCAACTGCATGTCGAAACCTTCCTGCTGGATATGAAAAACACATTGCAAGTAGCGCCGCAGTTGCTCGGTTACCCGGCCAAGCTGATCGACAGCCACACCCTGGAAGTCCAGGTGGACAAGTCCATGGGCATCACCGCGCTGTTCACCCAGTTGGCGCAGCAGAACATCGAAGTGCTGAGCCTGCGCAACAAAACCAATCGCCTCGAGGAGTTGTTCGTGTCTCTGGTGGAGAAAAATCTGTCGAAGGTGGCGGTATGAGTTCCGAGCTGCGCCCCAACCTCGTTGCCCTCAATACCATCGTTTACCGTGAAGTCCGGCGTTTCACCCGGATCTGGCCGCAGACCTTGCTGCCGCCGGCCATCACCATGGTCCTGTACTTCGTGATCTTCGGTAATCTGATCGGTCGGCAAATCGGCGACATGGGTGGCTTCACTTACATGGAGTACATCGTGCCGGGGCTGATCATGATGTCGGTGATCACCAACTCCTACGGCAATGTGGTGTCGAGTTTCTTCGGCAGCAAGTTCCAGCGGTCCATTGAAGAACTGATGGTATCGCCGCTATCGCCGCACACCATTCTGATCGGCTACACCCTGGGCGGCGTGCTGCGCGGCTTGATGGTGGGAATCATCGTGACCCTGCTGTCGCTGTTTTTCACCCATTTGCAGGTGCATCACCTGGGCGTGACCATTCTGGTGGTGGTGCTGACCGCGACGATCTTCTCGCTGCTGGGTTTCATCAACGCCGTGTTTGCGCGCAACTTCGATGACATTTCGATCATCCCGACTTTCGTGCTGACGCCACTGACCTACCTGGGCGGGGTCTTCTATTCGATCACCTTGCTGCCGCCGTTCTGGCAGACCGTGTCCCTGGCCAACCCGGTGCTGCACATGGTCAACGCATTCCGTTACGGCATTCTCGGCGTGTCGGATATCCGGATCAGTATTGCGATTACGTTCATGCTGGTGGCGACCGTGGTGCTTTACCTCGGTTGTGCGCGGTTGCTGGTGAGTGGGCGTGGGATGCGTACTTGAGGACGACCGAGTCGTCTGCATCGCGAGCAAGCTCGCTCCCACAGGGGATCTACTTTGTGACATGGATCGAGTGTGGGAGCGAGCTTGCTCGCGATGGCGTCAGCCCAGACACCGCATAAAAAACGGCCTCCCCAGTGGAGGCCGTTTTGCATTCTCACATCCGGCTCTTCTTGCGCCGCTTCCATTGCCGGGCCACCCACCAGCGCCAATACATCATTACCAAGACGTAGGCCAGTGCCCCGAGTACCAACCCGGTTACCACCGAACCCAGCAGAAACGGTTGCCACAAGGTCGAGATTTCGCCGCTGATCCATTCCCAGGTCAGCGAGTCCGGCAACTGCCGGGCGGGAACGTCCATCAGCCAGGCGCCGGCCTGGTAGGTGCAGAAGAACACGGCAGGCATGGTGATCGGGTTGGTCAGCCAGACCAGGCTCACGGCAATCGGCATGTTGCCGCGCACGATGATGGCAAGGATGGCCGCCAGCAGCATCTGCAGCGGGATCGGCAGGAACGCGGCGAACAGACCCACCGCCATGGCGCGGGCAACGGAGTGGCGATTGAGGTGCCACAGGTTCGGGTCATGCAACAGCGTGCCGAGAAAGCGTAAGGACTTGTGTTCCCTGATGCTCATCGGGTCTGGCATGTAACGTTTGAATAAGCGCCGGGGCATAAGGCTTCTCGGTCGGTCAGGGCGGCAAGTATGTCTGGATTCTACGAGCTGCCCATTCAGACTTTGTGACAATTATTGACGACGCCCATCCGATGGGCGGGCTAAGCCTTGGAGGGTACTCTCAAGGACGGGCTTATGCGCACAGGGATGATGGCGCTGGCGTTGGGTCTGCTGACCTTGCGCTTTTTACCGGCATTGCCGCCGGTCTGGTTGTGGCTGGCGATGCCGGTGGCGGGTTTGATGTTGCTGCCGTTCAGGACGTATCCGGTGGCGTTTTACCTGTTTGGTTTGAGCTGGGCCTGCGCGAATGCGCAGTGGGCGCTGGACGACCGGTTGCCGCCGGCCCTGGACGGCGAAACCCGCTGGATCGAAGGGCGGGTCACAGGCTTGCCTCGGCATGACGACGATGTCGTGCGTTTCGAATTGACCGACATCCAGTCCCGACGTACCCGGCTGCCGCAGCAAATGCGTCTGGCCTGGTATGGCGGGCCGCCGGTGAACAGTGGCGAACGCTGGCGCCTGGCAGTCAAGCTGAAGCGCCCGGTCGGGCTCCTCAATCCGCAGGCCTTCGACTATCAAGCCTGGTTGCTGGCACAACGCATCGGGGCGACCGGGACGGTCAAGGAGGGCGAACGCCTTGCACCAGCCCAATGGGCCTGGCGCGATGCAATCCGTCAGCGTTTGCTGGCGGTGGATGCCCAAGGGCGAAGCGGCGCGTTGACGGCATTGGTACTCGGGGACGGCGCCGGGCTGAGTCGCGAAGACTGGCAGGTATTGCAGGACACCGGCACGGTGCATCTGTTGGTGATTTCCGGGCAGCACATCGGATTGCTGGCGGGCGTTGTGTATCTGCTGATCGCCGGCCTGGCCCGCTTTGGGTTATGGCCGAACCGTTTGCCATGGCTGCCCTGGGCGTGTGGCCTGGCATTCGCCGCTGCGCTCGGTTACGGGATGCTGGCCGGTTTCGGGGTGCCGGTGCGACGGGCCTGCGTAATGATTGGCCTGGTGTTGTTGTGGCGTCTACGGTTCCGTCATCTCGGTGCATGGTGGCCGCTGTTGCTGGCACTCAACGGCATTTTGCTGCTGGAGCCGCTGGCGAGTCTTCAGCCTGGTTTCTGGCTGTCCTTCGCAGCCGTGGCGGTCTTGATATTGACCTTCGGCGGCCGGTTGGGGCCATGGCGTTGGTGGCAAACCTGGACCCGCGCCCAGTGGCTGATTGCAATCGGGCTGTGCCCGTTGTTACTGGCATTGGGGTTGCCCATCAGTCTCAGCGGGCCGCTGGCCAATTTGTTCGCAGTGCCCTGGATCAGTCTGGTGGTACTGCCACCGGCGTTGCTCGGGACGCTGTTGCTGCCGGTACCTTACGTGGGGGAGAAATTGCTGTGGCTGGCGGGCGGCTTGATCGATTGGTGGTTCAGGGGATTGGGGCTCGTCTCCGGTCAGGTCCCCGCGTGGGTGCCCATGGCAGTTCCACTATGGGCCTGGGTAATCGGTGCCATTGGCGCCTTTTTGCTATTGCTGCCGCGAGGCGTACCGATGCGCCCGTTAGGCTGGCCCATGCTGTTGATGCTGGTTTTTGCGCCCAGGCCGATGTTGCCCGAAGGCATGGCCGAAGTCTGGCAACTGGACGTCGGCCAAGGGCTGGCGATCCTGGTGCGCACTCGGCATCACACGATGCTGTATGACGCCGGACCGCGTTTCGGTGAGCTCGACCAGGGGGAGCGGGTGGTGCTGCCGGCGTTGCGCAAACTGGGGGTGAAGGGCCTCGACCTGATGCTGATCAGCCACGCCCACGCCGATCATGCCGGTGGTGCCCGGGCGGTTGCCAAGGGCTTGCCGGTGAAACAGGTGGTCAGTGGTGAACCGTCGGACCTGCCTGCGCAGTTGCAGGCCGAGCGTTGTGACAGTGGTCGGCAATGGACCTGGGATGAAGTCGATTTCCAGCTTTGGCACTGGCCATTGGCCGGCGACAGCAACCAGAACTCTTGTGTCCTGCTGATCGAGGCCAATGGCGAACGGTTGCTGTTGAGTGGCGACATTGATGCGGCCGCCGAGAGAGCCCTGCTGGACAGTCCGTTGGCCCTGCCCACCGATTGGCTGCAGGCGCCACACCACGGTAGTCGCAGTTCTTCGTCCAATGCCCTGTTGGATGTCCTGCAACCTAAAGGTGCGCTGATCTCCCGCGGGCAGGGCAATTCGTTTGGCCATCCGCATCCCACGGTCATCGCGCGTTATCAAAAACGTGGAATGGCGATCTACGACAGCGTCGAACAGGGTGCCATTCGTCTGCAACTGGGGCGCTTCGAGCCGCCGTGGTCAATGCGCCAGGAACGGCGTTTCTGGCGCGATCCGCCGCCCTCGGACCAATGACCGGGCATTATCAATGCCCGACCGGATGCGACATCACGGTCTTCGGTGCTTGCACCCCCTATGTTAGAGTGGCGCACTTTTTCGAGGGGACTGTCACTGTGTGGGAATTGGTCAAATCCGGCGGCTGGATGATGCTGCCGATCATTCTGAGTTCCATCGCGGCCATGGCCATCGTCGCCGAGCGCCTCTGGACCCTGCGAGCCAGCCGCGTGACCCCGGAGCATTTGCTCGGGCAGGTCTGGGTCTGGATCAAGGACAAACAGCTCAATAAAGAAAAACTCAAGGAACTGCGCGCCAACTCCCCGTTGGGCGAGATCCTGGCGGCCGGCCTGGCCAACTCCAAGCATGGTCGCGAGATCATGAAGGAGTGCATCGAAGAGGCCGCCCAACGGGTCATCCATGAGCTGGAGCGTTACGTCAGCGCCCTGGGCACCATCGCCGCCATGGCGCCGTTGCTGGGTCTGTTGGGTACGGTGCTGGGCATGATCGATATTTTCAGTGCGTTCACCGGTTCAGGCATGACCACCAACGCCTCGGTACTGGCCGGTGGTATTTCCAAGGCCCTGATCACCACGGCTGCCGGCCTGATGGTGGGTATCCCTGCGGTGTTCTTCCACCGTTTCCTGCAACGCCGGATCGATGAGCTGGTGGTGGGGATGGAGCAGGAAGCGATCAAACTGGTCGAGGTGGTGCAGGGTGACCGTGACGTGGACCTGTCCGGGAGCAAAGCGTGAAATTCCGCCGCAAACCACGGGAAACGGTGGACATCAACCTCGCGTCGCTGATCGACGTGGTGTTCATCCTGCTGCTGTTTTTCGTCGTGACCACCACCTTTACCCGTGAGACCCAGCTGCGCGTTGAGCTGCCGGAAGCGGTCAGTGGCGCATCTGCCGACGACCAGACCCGACAGCTCGATATCGCCATCAGTGCCGACGGTGTGTTCTCGGTGAACAACCATATATTGCCAAAAAGCGACCTGGCCACGTTGATGGAAGCGCTGCAGAAAGAATCCAAGGGTGATACCAACCTGCCATTATCGATCACCGCCGACGGCAAATCCCGGCATCAGTCGGTCATCACTGCGATGGACGCCGCGGGCAAACTCGGATTCAGCCATTTGCGCATGACCACCATCGAAGCGGCGCCCCCCGCGTCCTGATGGCCATGTCCGATCGATTGCTGGCCGCGTGGTACGCAGGTCATCCGGCCCTGAAGCTGTTGCAGCCACTGGAGTGGCTGTACCGGCGCGTGGTCATGAACAAGCGCAAGCGCTTTCTGGCGGGTGAGGGCGAGATCTATCTGCCACCGGTGCCGCTGATTGTGGTGGGCAATATCACCGTGGGTGGCACCGGCAAGACGCCGCTGATTCTATGGATGATCGAGCACTGCCAGCGCAGCGGCCTGCGGGTCGGCGTGGTCAGCCGCGGCTACGGCGCCAAACCGCCGCAATTGCCATGGCGAGTCGAGGCCGAACAGAGTGCCGATGTCGCCGGTGACGAGCCGTTGCTGATCGTCCAGCGCACCGGCGTGCCGCTGATGATCGATCCCAATCGCAGTAACGCCGTCATAGCCTTGCTGGCCAGTGAGCCGCTGGACCTGATCCTGTCTGACGACGGCATGCAGCACTACCGCATGGCCCGCGACCTGGAACTGGTGTTGATCGACGCCGCTCGCGGCCTGGGCAACCGCCGTTGCCTGCCTGCCGGGCCATTGCGTGAGCCGGTCGAGCGCCTGCAAAGCGTCGACGCGGTCCTCTATAACGGGGCGGCGACTGACCGCGATGATGGGTTTGCCTTTCAATTGCAATCCACCGCGCTGGTCAATCTGCGCAGCGGCGAACGGCGTCCCCTCGACCACTTCCCCAGTGGCCAGGCCCTGCACGCGGTGGCCGGCATCGGCAATCCGCAACGTTTCTTCAAGACCCTCGAAACGCTACACTGGCAGCCGGTTCCACATGCGTTTGCCGACCACGCCGAATACAGCGTGCAGGTGTTGAATTTCACGCCGTCATTGCCGTTGGTGATGACGGAAAAAGATGCGGTGAAATGCCGTGCCTTTGCCGCCGCCGACTGGTGGTACCTGGCGGTCGATGCCGTGCCGTCGCCGGCCTTCGTGGCCTGGTTCGACACACAGCTGATGCGCCTGCTGCCGGCTCGTTTGTTGCCTTAACTCAGTTTTTTCCAGGGAATGCTCATGGACACCAAATTGCTCGATATCCTCGCTTGCCCGGTCTGCAAAGGCCCGCTCAAGCTCAGCGCCGACAAGACCGAGCTGATCAGCAAGGGCGCAGGCCTGGCCTACCCGATTCGCGACGGCATCCCGGTAATGCTCGAGTCCGAAGCGCGCACCCTGACTACCGACGAGCGCCTGGATAAATGACCACAGCCTTTACCGTCGTCATTCCATCGCGTTTTGCCTCCACCCGCCTGCCGGGCAAGCCGCTGTTGCTGATCGCCGGCAAGCCGATGATCCAGCACGTCTGGGAACAGGCGAGCAAAAGCAGTGCCGAGCGCGTGGTGGTGGCAACCGATGACGCGCGTATCGTCGAGGCCTGCAAAGGCTTCGGTGCCGAAGTGGTGATGACCCGTGAAGATCACAATTCCGGTACCGATCGCCTGGCCGAAGTCGCGATGAAACTGGGCCTGGCGCCCGACGCCATCGTGGTCAACGTCCAGGGCGACGAACCGCTGATCCCGCCAAGTGTGATCGATCAGGTCGCCGCCAACCTGGCGGCCCACGCCGAAGCGCGCATGGCCACCCTGGCCGAGCCGATCGAAGACGTGGACACCCTGTTCAACCCCAACGTGGTCAAGGTCGTCAGCGACCTCAATGGCCTGGCGCTGACGTTCAGTCGTTCCACCTTGCCTTGGGCGCGGGATGCCTTCGCCGTGAACCCTGAGCAGTTGCCCGAAGGTGTGCCGTACCGCCGCCACATCGGCATCTATGCCTACCGCGCCGGTTTCCTGCAGGATTTCGTCAGCTGGGGCCCATGCTGGCTGGAAAACACCGAGTGCCTGGAGCAGCTGCGTGCCCTGTGGCACGGCGCGCGGATCCATGTGGCCGACGCACTGATCGCACCGCCAGCCGGTGTCGATACCGTTGAAGACCTCGAGCGCGTTCGTCGCCTGCTGGAGGCGTGATGCGGGTTCTGTTTGTCTGCCTGGGCAACATCTGCCGCTCTCCCACGGCCGAAGGCGTGCTGCGGCACAAATTGCGTGAAGCGGGTCTGGCTGATCGGGTCGAAGTCGCTTCCGCGGGCACCGGTGACTGGCATGTCGGCAAGGCGCCGGACCAGCGCAGTCAGGCCGCGGCGAAGCTGCGTGGATATGACTTGTCCACCCAGCGCGCCCGGCAAGTCAGCCGCGCCGATTTCGCCACCTACGACCTGATCCTGGCGATGGACAACAGCAACCTGCGCAATCTCGAGGCCTTGCAACCGGCCAAGGGCAAGGCCGAGCTGGACCTGTTCCTGCGCCGTTACCAGTCGCCAGTCGATGAAGTGCCGGACCCGTACTACGACGGTGAGCAAGGCTTCGAGCAGGTGCTTGACCTGATCGAGCACGCCAGTGATTTACTGGTGATCGAATTGAAGGGACGGTTATGAGTTTGCAGGTTCAATCGCAGGTTTCGCTCAAGCCGTTCAACAGCTTTGGCGTGGACGTTGAGGCTCGGCTGTTTGCCGAGGCCCATAGCGACGCCGATGTGCGTGAAGCCTTGGCCTATGGGCTGGAACACGAGGTTCCGGTGCTGGTGATCGGCGGTGGCAGCAACCTGTTGCTGACGGCGGATATCGACTCGCTGGTACTGCGCATGGCCACGCGCGGGATTCGCGTGCTGAGCGATGAGGGCGGCAAAGTGGTGATTGAGGCCGAGGCGGGCGAGCCCTGGCATCCCTTTGTGCAACACACACTGTCCCTGGGGTTGTCCGGCCTGGAAAACCTCAGCCTGATTCCCGGCACCGTCGGTGCGGCACCCATGCAAAACATTGGCGCTTATGGCGTCGAGATCAAGGACGTGTTCGCCGGCCTGACCGCCCTCGATCGCCAGACCGGCGAACTGCGCGACTTCACACTGCAAGAGTGCAACTTCGCTTACCGCGACAGCCTGTTCAAGCAGGAGCCGGGGCGTTGGTTGATCCTGCGTGTGCGTTTCACCCTCGACCGCGCGGCGCATCTGCACCTGGAATACGGACCGGTGCGTCAGCGCCTGACCGAACAAGGCATCGAGCATCCGACCGCCAGCGATGTCAGCCAGGCCATTTGCAGCATCCGCAATGAAAAACTCCCGGACCCGGCCGTGCTCGGCAATGCCGGCAGCTTCTTCAAGAACCCCTTGGTGTCGGCGGCGCTGGCTGCGCGGCTCAAGGGTGAGTACCCGGACCTGGTGGCCTATGCGCAACCCGACGGTCGAATGAAACTGGCCGCCGGCTGGTTGATCGAGCGGGCGGGGTGGAAGGGGTTCCGTGAGGCTGACGCTGGCGTGCATAAATTGCAGGCGCTGGTGCTGGTCAACTATGGCGGCGCGACGGGCCTGCAATTGCTGAACCTGGCGCAGCGCATCCAGAAAGACATTTTCGAGCGTTTCCATGTCGATCTGGAAATGGAGCCGAACCGGTATTAAGCTTCCAAGACGAATCAAAAGGCCCTGCACAATGTTTATTGTGCAGGGTTTTTTTGTTAATGCTCGGTTAACTTAGTCAGCTAACGATGCACACTCTTGCTCCACCAAAGGCCCGGTGCAGACGTCTGCGTCCGCATAAGAGAGCCCATTAGCCTGAGTTGATCTGCGTGCGACCCATCGAAATCCAGCGGCAGATTGCTCGACCCCATAACTCAAGAACTATGCGGGCGTGCCCATGATTACCCTGAAACTCAATGGTCAAGACCATCAACTCGACGTCACCGAGGACATGCCGCTGCTCTGGGCGATCCGCGACGTGGCCGGTTACAACGGCACCAAATTCGGCTGCGGCATGGGCCTGTGCGGGGCCTGCACCATTCATATCGAAGGGGCTCCGGCACGCAGTTGCATCACGCCCATCGGTTCAGTCGTCGGGCAGAATGTCAGCACCATCGACAACCTGCACGCCGACCCGATCGGCAAAGTCGTGCAGCAAGCCTGGCTCGACACGGCAGTCGCCCAATGTGGCTTCTGCCAGGGCGGGCAAATCATGTCGGCGACGGCGCTGCTCAAGACCAATCCGAACCCGAGCGACGAGCAGATCGAAGAAGCCATGGTGGGCAACATCTGCCGTTGCGGCACCTACAACCGTATCAAGACCGCGATCCGCCAGGCTTCCACTCACCTGAAGGAGGCCAAGGCATGAGCCGGTTACCGAATGATATTGCCCTGAGCAACCTCAGTCGCCGTGGTTTTCTCAAAGGCGTGGGGGTGACCGGTGCGTTGGTGGTCGCCGCGAGTTGGGGTTGGCAGGACGCGTTTGCCGAAGAGAAAGAGAAGAAGTTCGGCGCCGACGGCATGCCCCACGGCTGGGTCGACGATCCGAAAGTTTATGTGAGCATCGCCGCCGATGGCACGGTGACCGTGATCTGCAACCGCTCGGAGATGGGCCAGGGTGTGCGCACCAGCTTGACCATGGTGGTGGCCGATGAGCTGGAAGCCGACTGGGCGATGGTCAAGGTGCAGCAGGCCCCCGGCGATGAAGTGCGTTTCGGCAACCAGGACACCGACGGCTCGCGCAGCATGCGTCACTGGTACGAGCCGATGCGTCGCTGCGGTGCCGCTGCGCGGACCATGCTCGAACAGGCTGCGGCTGCACAATGGAAAGTGCCGGTTGGTGAATGCCATGCGCAATTGCACAAGGTTGTCCATGAGCCTTCTGGCCGCGAAATCGGATTTGGCGCCCTGGCCTCCGCCGCAGGCGCCTTGCCGGTTCCGGCCCGCGACAGCCTGAAACTCAAGCAACCCGAGCAATTCCGTTACATCGGCAAGGAAGGCACCAAGGCCATCGACGGTGAAGACATCGTCAACGGTCGTGCGGTGTACGGCGCCGACGTGCATTTCGACGGCATGCTGTACGCGACCATTGCGCGGCCCACGGTGTATGGCGGCAAAATCAAAAGCTTTGATGGCAGCGCGGCGATGAAGGTCCCCGGCGTGGTCAAGGTGGTGCAGATCGAAAGCCGTCCGTTGCCTTCGGAATTTCAACCGCTCGGCGGGATCGCCGTGGTGGCGAGCAATACCTGGGCGGCGATCAAGGGCCGCGAGGCGCTGATAATCGAGTGGGACGACGGCCCCAATGCCAGCTACGACTCGATCGCCTATCGCAAGGAACTTGAAGCTGCCTCGCTCAAGCCCGGCAAGGTGGTGCGCAATACCGGCAACATCGACAAGGCCATGGCCAGCGCCGACAGCACCCTGGAAGCCTCCTACTATTTGCCGCATCTGTCACAGTCGCCGATGGAACCGATGGTCGCCATTGCGCGGTTCACGGACGGTGCCTGTGAAGCCTGGGGGCCAAGCCAGGCGCCGCAGGTCACCCGGGAGCGGATCGGTGAACGCCTGGGCCTGCCGTTCGACAAGGTCACGTTCAATGTGACCTTGCTGGGTGGCGGGTTCGGGCGCAAGTCCAAGCCTGACTTCATCATCGAAGCCGCCATCCTCGCCAAGGAATTCCCCGGCAAAGCGGTGCGGGTGCAATGGACCCGCGAAGACGACATCCATTGTTCCTACTTCCACACCGTTTCGGCCGAATACCTCAAGGCCAGCCTGAACAAGGATGGCCTGCCGTCCGGCTGGTTGCACCGTACGGTGGCGCCAAGCATCACTGCGTTGTTTGCACCGGGCATGAACCATGAGGCGGCGTTCGAACTGGGCATGGGATTCACCAACATGGCGTATGCGATCCCCAACATTCGCCTGGAGAACCCCGAAGCAACGGTGCACACCCGCGTCGGCTGGTATCGCTCGGTATCGAACATTCCCCATGGCTTCGCGATCCAGAGTTTTATCGATGAGCTGGCGCACAAGGCCGGGCAGGATCCGCTGAAGTACCAGATCAGATTGCTCGGTCCGGACCGTCAGATCGATCCGCGCACCTTGAGTGAAGAGTGGAACTACGGCGAATCCCCCGAGCGTTATCCGATCGACACCGCGCGCCTGCGCACGGTACTGGAGACCGCCGCCAAGGCCGCCGGTTGGGGGCGCGAGTTGCCCAAGGGTCGCGGTCTGGGACTGGCGGTGCATTACAGCTTCGTGACGTATGTGGCGGCGGTGATCGAAGTGGAGGTGAAAGACGACGGTACGCTGGTGGTGCACAAGGCCGACATCGCCGTCGATTGTGGGCCACAGATCAATCCCGAGCGCATTCGCGCGCAGTTCGAAGGCGCCTGCGTCATGGGCCTGGGTAATGCGGTGCTGGGGGAAATCAGCTTCAAGGATGGCAAGGTCCAGCAGGATAACTTCCATATGTACGAAGTGGCACGCATGTCCCTGGCGCCAAAAGAAGTGGCGGTGCATCTGGTGACGCCGCCGGGCGACGTGCCATTGGGCGGTGTCGGTGAGCCAGGCGTGCCACCGATTGCGCCGGCACTGTGCAATGCGATCTTTGCTGCCACCGGCAAACGCATCCGCAACCTGCCGGTTCGTTATCAGCTGTCGGGCTGGCAGAAGGCTGGCGCCTGATGGACAGCGCCGATCTGAACGTCCTGCGCAGCGTGTTGCAATGGCACCGTGCCGGTCAGCGGGTGGTGTTGTACAGCGTGGTCGAAACCTGGGGCACCGCGCCCCGGGCACCTGGTGCCATGTTGGCCTTGCGTGAAGACGGCATGGTGATCGGTTCGGTCTCGGGCGGGTGTGTCGAAGATGACTTGATCGCCAGGCTGCACGACGGGCGCCTTGCGCTCGACGGGCCGCCGGTGCAATTGATCACCTACGGCGTGACCCGCGAGGAAGCCGCACGTTTTGGCTTGCCCTGCGGTGGCACCTTGCGCTTGACCGAGGAGCGTATCGACGATGGGGCTTGGGTCGAGCAATTGCTCGCCCGTTGCGAGGCCCATGACATCGTTGCCCGTGAACTGAACCTGGCCACCGGCAAAGTGCTTTTGCAGCCGGCCAGTAAAGCTGACGTGTTGACGTTCGACGGACAGACCTTGCGGGCGATCTATGGCCCGCGCTGGCGCTTGCTGCTGATCGGCGCGGGGCAACTGTCACGCTATGTCGCTGAAATGGCCAGGCTGCTGGATTTCGAGGTGCTGATTTGCGATCCGCGTAGCGAGTTCGTCTACGGCTGGGAGGAGCAGCACGGACGATTCGTTTCGGGCATGCCGGATGAGGCGGTATTGAACATCCAGACCGATGAACGCACGGCCATCGTGGCCTTGACCCATGATCCGCGTCTGGACGACATGGCGCTGCTCACGGCCCTGGATTCCATGGCATTTTACGTCGGGGCGCTAGGGTCGCGGGTCAACAGTCAGAAGCGCCGGGAAAACCTGGCTCAACTGGGTTTGTCGCAACCGGCGATTGACCGCTTGCATGGTCCGATCGGTTTGCACATTGGCAGTCATAATCCAGCGGAAATTGCCTTGTCGCTCATGGCGGAAATCGTGGCGGTCAAAAACGGCGTCGAACTGAAGCAGAAGAAAGTCTTGCAGGAGAGGGTATGAGCGAGTCCATTGGCGTCATCGTGCTGGCGGCGGGGCAGGGCAGCCGGTTTCGTCAGGCGGCGGGCGCCGAAAAGGATAAATTGCTGGCCGATTGCACCGGTCGTGATGGTGCGGTTCGATCAGTCATCGAGCACACCTTGGTCAACCTGCCGGTCGCTCTGGACAAGCGCGTACTGGTGACCACTGCTGACCGCCCGCAAGTGATTCGCATGGCTCAGGCCTATGGTTGTGCGATTGTGCTCATCGAATCGACGGGAATGGGCGACAGCATTGCCGCCGGGGTCGCTGCCTGCAAGCAACTCGATGGCTGGTTGATGGTGCTGGGGGATATGCCGTTCATCCTGCCGTCCAGTATCGAGCAAGTGGTGGCAGGTATTGGCGGCGACAGTATCAGCGTGCCTGTGCAGAGCGGTGAGTACGGGCATCCGGTCGGGTTCGGACGGGACTTCGCAGCGGGGTTGATGGAGTTATCGGGGGATCGTGGCGCCAAACCGCTGTTTGCCCAGGGGCGGGTGGTTGAAGTGACCGTGGATGATCCTGGTGTGTTGTGGGATGTGGATGTGCCTGAAACACTAACCTTCAGACCAACATAGATCCTTGTGGGAGCGAGCTTGCTCGCGATAGCGGTAGATCAGCTAGCACCAATGTGAATGTCATACCGCTATCGCGAGCACGCTCGCTCCCACAGTGGATTGGGGGATGATCAGAGATAAAAAAAGCCCCGCCTGGGATCACCAGGCGGGGCTTTTCAGTGGCCGATGGAATCAGACGAGAGGTTTAGGCTCGTGCTCTTTTTCCTGGGCTTGCTCGTGTTGCTCTACCGCTTCCTGAACGGAGCGCGGCGCTTCGTGGATCACCGACTCAACCGGCTCGGCAGCCACTTCAGCGGCCGGGGCAGGCGATGCCTCAACCACTTCAGCTGCAACCGGAGCCGCAGCGCCAGCCACTTCAGCTTCCTTCTGCAGACGCTCGGCTTCACGCTTGCGACGACGCACTTCACGCGGGTCGTTAGGCGCACGGCCACTTGGCGTCAGGGCGCTGACAGGCGCGGCCTCGACTACCGGAGCTGTTGCTTCGGCAACGACCGGCGCTTCAACGACTGGCGCTTCAACCACCGGCGCTGGAGCAGGTTCCGCAGTGGCAACCACCGGCTCGGAAACCATGGCTTCAACCGCTTGGGTTTCAACGGCAGGTGCAACGGTTTCAGCGACGGCTGGCTCGGCAACCCAGTTGAACGCCGTTTGCTCTTCACGCACTTCGCGAACGGTTTCAGTCACGGTTTCGACGACAGCTTCTGCAACCACGGCAGGTGCTTCAATCACTGGGGTTGGCTCGGCAGCCGCTTCAACGGCAGGCTGTGCCTCAGGCGCTGATGCCACTTCGATTTCCGGTGACGCAGTGAATTCGACCGGGGTGGTCGCTTCAACGACTGGTGCTTCAACCGGAGCTGCTTCCAGGGTCGCGGCAGTGGCGCGTTCGGCTTGCACATTGGCTTGCGCTTCAGCCGGAGCGCTGATCACGCTGCTGGCGACGGCTGCGGTAACAGCCAGGCCGGCGGCCAGATCGGCAACGCTTGGTGCTTCGGCGTTTTCGCCGGACTCGGACTCGTCCGAACCTTCGATCACGTTGCCGTTGGCGTCACGCTGACGCTCGCGACGGTTGCTGCGACGACGCTGGCCACGGGAGCGGCGACGTGGACGATCGCCCTCGGCGCTTTCCTGACCATCTTCCTGCAGTTGCTCTTCGTTGGTGGTCAGTTCTTCTTCGGCTTCGGCTGCGGCAGCTTGTTCAGCACGTGGCTGACGCTCTTCACGCGGTGGGCGTGGCGCGCGTTCTTCACGTGGCTGGCGAGCTGGACGCTCTTCTGCGGTAGCAGCGGCGGCCGGAGCAGCCGGAGCGGCCGGAGCGGCATCCAGAGGCTCGCGCAGTTCACGAACGCGTTCTTCGCGCTCGCCACGTGGCTTGCGATCTTCACGGGGAGCGCGCGGTGCGCGTTCTTCACGAGGCGCGCGTGGTGCGCGTTCTTCGCGGGCAACTGCCGGAGTTTCTTCACGGGACTCGCGAGGCTCGCGAACTTCCCGTGGCTGACGTTCTTCACGCGGCTCACGTGGTGCGCGTTCTTCACGCGGTGCACGTTCTTCGCGGGGCTTGCGGTCTTCATCGCGGCGAACGTTGCGGTTGCGACTTTGCTGGCGACCGTTGCGACGCTCTTCGTTGCGGGCCGGACGCTCGGCGGCAGGCTTTTCAACCACAACCGGCGCGACAGGCTCTTCCTTGGTGGCGAACAGGCTGACCAACGACTTCACCAGGCCTTTGAACAGGCTTGGCTCTGGCACGGCGACCGGCGCAGGGGCCGGCGCGGCCACTTCGGTCGGAACCGGAGCGTTGGCGCGGGCCGGGGCCGTCTTGACCGCTGCTTCCTGGCGAACCAGGGTGCGGGTCGCAGCGGCTGGCTGGACTTCTTCCACTTCGGCAGCGGCAGCGGCGATTTCGTAGCTGGACTGGTTGGTGGCCGCTTCCGGGCTGTCATCACGCAGGCGCTGCACTTCGAAGTGCGGCGTCTCGAGGTGATCGTTCGGCAGGATGACGATGCGGGCGCGGGTGCGCAGTTCGATCTTGGTGATCGAGTTGCGTTTTTCGTTGAGCAGGAACGCAGCCACCGGGATCGGCACTTGTGCACGAACTTCGGCGGTACGGTCTTTCAGGGCTTCTTCTTCGATCAGGCGCAGAATCGCCAGGGACAGCGATTCAACGTCACGGATGATGCCGGTGCCGTTGCAACGCGGGCAGACGATGCCGCTGCTTTCGCCCAGGGACGGACGCAGGCGCTGACGGGACATTTCCAGCAGGCCGAAGCGCGAGATACGACCGACTTGCACGCGGGCACGGTCGGCTTCCAGGCATTCGCGGACTTTCTCTTCCACGGCGCGCTGGTTCTTGGCAGGGGTCATGTCGATGAAGTCGATGACGATCAGGCCGCCGATGTCGCGCAGGCGCAACTGACGGGCGATTTCTTCGGCCGCTTCAAGGTTGGTTTGCAGGGCGGTTTCTTCGATGTCGCTGCCTTTGGTGGCGCGCGCCGAGTTGATGTCGATGGACACCAGGGCTTCGGTCGGGTCGATGACGATGGAACCGCCGGAAGGCAGTTCGACGACGCGCTGGAAAGCGGTTTCGATCTGGCTTTCGATCTGGAAGCGGTTGAACAGCGGAACGCTGTCTTCATACAGCTTGATCTTGCTGGCGTACTGCGGCATCACCTGGCGGATGAAGGTCAGGGCTTCGTCCTGGGCTTCGACGCTGTCGATCAGCACTTCGCCGATGTCCTGGCGCAGGTAGTCGCGGATCGCGCGGATGATCACGTTGCTTTCCTGGTAGATCAGGAACGGCGCGGCGCGGTCCAGCGAAGCTTCCTTGATGGCGGTCCAGAGTTGCAGCAGGTAGTCGAGGTCCCACTGCATTTCTTCGCTGCTGCGGCCCAGGCCGGCAGTGCGCACGATCAGGCCCATGTCGGCCGGGGCAACCAGGCCATTCAGGGCTTCACGCAGTTCGTTGCGCTCTTCGCCTTCGATGCGACGGGAAATACCGCCGGCACGCGGGTTGTTCGGCATCAGTACCAGGTAACGACCGGCCAGGCTGATGAAGGTGGTCAGGGCGGCGCCCTTGTTGCCACGTTCTTCTTTTTCGACCTGAACGATGACTTCCTGGCCTTCGCTCAGGACGTCCTTGATGTTGACGCGACCTTCGGGGGCTTTCTTGAAGTATTCGCGGGAGATTTCTTTGAGGGGCAGGAAGCCGTGGCGCTCAGAGCCGAAATCGACAAAGGCAGCCTCGAGGCTTGGTTCGATGCGAGTAATCCGGCCTTTATAGATGTTGGCCTTCTTCTGCTCGCGTGCACCGGATTCGATGTCCAGGTCATAGAGGCGCTGGCCATCTACCAGTGCAACACGCAACTCTTCGGGTTGAGTTGCGTTAATCAGCATTCTTTTCATGTAGTACCGTCGGTTTCCGGGCTGCCGGAAACGGCGTTCGGCACACACGACTTCTCACGGTCGGTGTCAGGTGCGTCGGGAGTGGTTGGCCATTTCCCGTGTCCAGCGAAGTCCGGCCAATGTGGGCCTTCATCGCGACGTACGCGTCCTGCTTGCTGTGGCTACTTAAGCACTCAGTCAGGAGGAGGAATCAACCAGCGGCTGTGGACGAGATGAAGCGTCTTGAGAAAGCCTGTTGCTACACAGTCCGGCGGTTGTGCATCTCCACCCTACACGTATCCCTGATAATTCGGGTGCTGCCGCGCGCAGAATCCGCAGCGGGTTGGCATTTACCGTGAGCTCCGAAAGGGGAGGTCACGCATCATGGCTAATTTAGGCGTTGTTTCCGATGCCTTCGCTCGGGGTCATTCGCAGCTGACTGCACTTTGTGAACTGGCCGTGAATATGGCTCGCAAAACGAGTGGAATACTCTGCTTTGTGGCGTGATTCAGGCCTCATGTCACCTGCGCTCGTTACACCTGCAAACTCCACCGTTACGTAGCGAAAGCCCCGTAGGACGGCCTCGCGTCCTGGTGAATTGCGTTGGTCAGGGCCGGTTTTTGACCGTTGGTCCGCTGTCCAGGCCGCTTTTGGCGACGTTCGCGACTATAGCAGCAATGATTAAGTGCTTCAATTCCATAAAAAATTGTTATCATCCGCGGCATGACGACGACTACCCTCCCGACTCCAGGCGTACAACTGCTTGAGGTCTCGCCGGAATATGCCGGCCAACGCATTGATAATTTCCTTCTCGCCCGACTCAAAGGCGTGCCCAAGACCTTGATTTACCGCATTTTGCGTAAGGGCGAAGTGCGCGTGAACAAAGGTCGGATCAAGCCCGAGTACAAGCTGCAGGCGGGCGATATCGTGCGCGTGCCGCCGGTTCGCGTGCCTGAGCGCGACGAGCCGGTGCCGCTGGCACAAGGCCTGCTGCAGCGACTCGAAGCCTCGATTGTCTTCGAAGACAAGGCGCTGATCGTGATCAACAAGCCTTGCGGCATCGCCGTTCATGGCGGCAGCGGCTTGAATTACGGAGTAATCGAAGCCTTTCGTCAGTTGCGTCCCGATTGCAAGGAACTCGAACTGGTTCATCGTCTCGACCGTGACACCTCCGGCCTGCTGATGATCGCCAAGAAGCGCAGCATGCTGCGTCACTTGCACACGGCCTTGCGCGGTGATGGCGTCGATAAGCGCTATATGGCGCTGGTTCGCGGTAACTGGGCGTCCTCGATCAAGCAGGTTCGAGCGTCGCTCGGCAAGAGCAATCTGCGCTCCGGTGAGCGCATGGTCGAGGTCGACGAGGAGGAGGGCAAGGAGTCTGTGACCGTGTTCAAGGTCCTGCGTCGCTTTGGCGACTTTGCCACTCTGATTGAAGCCAAGCCGATCACCGGTCGCACTCACCAGATCCGCGTCCACACGTTGCACGCCGGGCACTGCATTGCCGGCGACACCAAGTACGGCGATGACGATTTCAGTAAGGAAATTCGTGATCTGGGCGGCAAGCGTCTGTTCCTGCACGCCTACATGCTGACCGTACCACTTCCCGATGGCGGTGAGCTGAAGCTGCAAGCGCCGGTCGACGAGATGTGGGCCAAAACCGTGGAGCGATTGAGTGCGCCCATCTGATTACAAGCTGCTGATCTTCGATTGGGACGGCACGCTGGCCGATTCCATTGGGCGGATTGTCGAGGCGATGCACGTTGCCTCGCAGCGTTCCGGGTTTGAGTTGCGCGATGATTTTGCCGTCAAGGGCATTATCGGTCTGGGCTTGCCGGAAGCGATCCGCACGCTGTATCCCGAGATTGGTGACGGCGAGTTGATCGCGTTCCGTGAGCACTATGCTGAACATTACATTGCGTCGGAAGCTGTGCCTTCGCCGCTGTTCGAGGGCGTGGTCGAGTCGCTCGAGGCATTTCGTGTCGAGGGTTATCATCTGGCTGTGGCGACCGGCAAGGCCCGTCGCGGGCTGGATCGGGTGTTGAAGTCCCATGGTTGGGAGAATTATTTCGATATCACCCGCGCTGCCGACGAGACCGCCAGCAAGCCCCATCCGCTTATGCTCGAGCAGATTCTCGCTCATTGCGAGGTTCGCCCGGAGCAGGCGTTGATGGTTGGTGATTCATCCTTTGACTTGCAGATGGCGCGCAACGCCGGCATGGGTTCGGTGGCTGTCAGCTATGGCGCTCAATCGATCGATGCGTTGAAGTTGTATGAGCCGCGGCTGGCCATCGATCGTTTTTCAGAATTGCATGCCTGGCTGAGTCAGCGGGCTTAACCGGTTGTTTTTGGGGTGGATGGCATGGCCGACGAATGGAAGGCGCCCGCCAAGGCGAGCGCAGAGAGCGGTGACGAGAAAAGCTGGAAGTTGCTGGAGAAGACGCTGCTGGCCGGCGTGCAGGAGCAGCGCCGGTCCCGTCGCTGGGGAATATTCTTCAAGCTGCTGACTTTTGTGTATCTGATTGGCGCAATGATTCTGTTTTCGCCGCTGATGGATATGGAAAAAGCCGCCACCCGCAGTGCTCATTACACGGCGCTGATCGATGTGACGGGCATGATTGCCGACAAGGAGCCGGCCAGCGCAGACAATATCGTTGGCAGCCTGCGTGCGGCTTTCGAGGACGAGAAGGTCAAGGGCGTCATCCTGCGCATCAACAGCCCGGGTGGCAGTCCGGTGCAGTCGGGCTATGTCTATGACGAGATCCGTCGTCTGCGCGGCCTGCATCCGGACACCAGGCTGTATGCGGTCATTTCCGATCTCGGGGCTTCCGGTGCTTACTACATCGCCAGCGCGGCAGATCAGATCTACGCCGACAAGGCCAGCCTGGTCGGCTCCATCGGTGTGACGGCGGCCGGTTATGGTTTTGTCGGCACCATGGAGAAGCTGGGCGTCGAGCGGCGCACCTACACCGCTGGCGCACACAAGTCGTTCCTCGATCCGTTCCTGCCGCAAAAGCCGGAAGAAACCGCCTTCTGGCAAGGCGTGCTCGATACGACCCACAAACAGTTCATCAGCAGCGTCAAGCAGGGGCGCGGCGATCGCCTGAAGGACAAGGATCATCCGGAGCTGTTCTCCGGTCTGGTCTGGTCCGGCGAGCAGGCGCTGCCGCTGGGGTTGATCGATGGGCTGGGTAATGCCAGTTCGGTTGCGCGGGATGTGATCGGCGAGAAAGAGCTGGTGGACTTCACTGTGCAGGAGTCGCCGTTCGATCGCTTCTCGAAAAAGCTCGGTGCCAGCGTGGCTGAGCATTTGGCGATGTGGATGGGCTTTAACGGTCCGTCGTTGCGCTGATACTGCGGTGACATGAAAAACCGGCCTGCGAGGCTAATGCCAGTCAGTTGAGTGTTTGAGCGCCGCAAACCTTGTGGGAGCGAGCTTGCTCGCGATGACGGTTGGACAGTCACACAAGGGGTGCCTGGCAGTCCGCCATCGCGAGCAAGCTCGCTCCCACAGGTTTCGTGTGTTAGCTGATCGGCATTAGCTTGCGAGGCCGATTTTTTATTGGGGGTCAGGGGATTTGCACGCCTTCGGCCAGCAACATGTCGATCAGGCGAATCAGTGGCAGGCCGATCAGGCTGGTGGCGTCAGGCCCCTCGGTGCTGCGAAACAGGCTGACCCCCAGGCCTTCGGCCTTGAAGCTGCCTGCGCAGTCGTAGGGTTGCTCGGCGTGCAGGTAGCGTTCGATGCGGGTCGTATCGAGTGTGCGCATGTGTACGGTGAACGGCACGCAATCGACCTGGCAGTGTCCGGTCTGGCTGTTGAGCAGGGCCAGGCCGGTCAGGAACGTCACGCGGGCACCGCTGGCGGCCAGTAGTTGCTCGCGGGCTTTTTCGAACGTGTGGGGCTTGCCGATAATCCGCTCTCCCAGTACGGCGACCTGGTCGGATCCGATTATCAGATGAGCGGTATGGCTGTCGGCCAGGGCGCGCGCTTTCTCTTCGGCGAGGCGCTTGACCAGTTCGATGGCGGATTCGCCAGGGCGATGGCTTTCGTCGATATCCGGCGAGCTGCACGTGAAAGGCAACTGCAAACGGGCCAGCAATTCCCGGCGATAGACCGAGCCAGAAGCGAGTAATAAAGGCAGCATGCGCATCTCCAGAAGGCAGGTGCGGATTCTAGCGAGGCTTCCAAGTGACGGACAGGGCTGAATTTCCTTTGACATGGGCGGGTGCATCCCTATAATGCTGCGCCTATGTTGAATGACCCGATTCCACCTCACGTTGACCCGCGCAAATTGGCTGATCGTGGCACCACCCTTCAAGGTGAAATGCTGCTGGCCGATTTGGAGAGACTCTGCGACCCGCTTTCCGACAATGTCGGTACGGTGCAGGCTAAATTCGTTTTTGAACGAGATGAACGTAAATCTGTGGTTATCCACAGCTTTATCGACACTGAAGTCAAAATGGTTTGCCAGCGTTGTCTTGAGCTGGTCACCCTGCCGATCCATAGCGAATGCAGTTACGCCGTGGTGAAGGAGGGTGCGAATACCCAGTCGTTGCCGAAAGGTTATGACGTGCTGGAACTGGGCGAAGATCCTTTGGATCTGCAGTCACTGATCGAGGAGGAGCTTCTGCTCGCCTTGCCCATTGTGCCTGCTCATCATCCGGAAGAATGCCAGCAGCCGGCGGGAGCAGATGAGCCCGAACCGAGCGAGGACGAGGTAACGCGGTCCAACCCGTTCAGTGTATTGGCGCAGTTAAAGCGTGACCCAAACGTTTAGGAGTTAATCAATTATGGCTGTTCAGCAGAACAAAAAATCCCGCTCTGCCCGTGACATGCGCCGTTCGCACGACGCTCTCGAGGCTAGCACCCTGTCTGTAGAAAAAACCACCGGTGAAGTTCACCTGCGTCACCACGTATCGCCAGAAGGCGTATACCGTGGTCGTAAAGTGATCGACAAGGGCGCTGACGAGTAATCACTTGTCCGCTCAAGTCATCGCGATTGACGCAATGGGCGGGGACTTCGGTCCCCGCAGCATTGTTCAGGCCAGCCTTGCTTGCCTGTCTGCTACACCCTCGCTGCACCTGACCCTCGTCGGTCAACCCTCCCTACTTGAAGAATTGATCGCTGGCCATTCGGCTGTGGATCGCGCGCGCCTGTCGATTGCCCCTGCGAGCGAAGTCATTACCATGGACGAAAAACCCACCCAGGCCTTGCGTGGCAAACCTGACTCGTCGATGCGTGTAGCCCTGGAATTGTTGCGCGACGGCAAAGTCCAGGCCTGTGTCAGTGCCGGCAATACCGGGGCGTTGATGGCGTTGTCGCGGTTCGTGCTCAAGACCTTGCCGGGTATTGATCGTCCGGCCATGGTGGCGGCGATTCCGACACAGAAGGGTTACTGCCAATTACTCGACCTGGGTGCCAACGTCGATTGCAGTGCCGAGCATCTGCTGCAGTTTGCGGTGATGGGCTCGGTTGCTGCGCAAACGCTGGGCATAGCGCGTCCACGGGTGGCGTTGCTGAATATCGGCACCGAAGACATCAAGGGCAACCAGCAGGTCAAGCTGGCCGCCACTTTGTTACAGGCCGCTCGCGGCATCAATTACATCGGTTTCGTCGAAGGTGATGGTTTGTACCGCGGCGAAGCGGATGTGGTGGTGTGTGACGGTTTTGTCGGCAACATCCTGCTCAAATCCAGCGAAGGCCTGGCGACCATGATTGCCGGGCGCATCGAGGCGTTGTTCAGGAAGAACGTGGCCTCTCGCGTGGTCGGCGCGCTGGCGCTGCCCTTGATGAAACGTCTGCAGGCCGATCTGGCACCTGCCCGGCATAACGGCGCGAGCTTTCTCGGATTGCAGGGGATCGTGGTGAAGAGCCACGGTTCTGCCGGAGTGCAGGGTTTTCAAAGCGCCATTCAGCGCGCACTGATCGAAATTCAGGAAAACCTGCCTGAACGCATTCACGGTCGTCTGGAGAATTTATTGCTTTAGGCGTTTTCGTCGGACAATGCTTAAATGTGACCGGTTGGTTCGATGGGCCATCCAACTGTCAGTTTCTTGCGCCCCCAAGCGGGACGCCAATTCTCCGACGACAAGATCATTAGGGGCTTGTTACATGTCTGCTTCCCTCGCATTCGTCTTTCCAGGACAGGGTTCGCAGTCCCTCGGCATGCTGGCCGAGCTGGGCGCGCAACATCCGGTTGTTCTCGAAACATTCAAAGAAGCTTCCGATGCACTGGGTTACGACCTGTGGGCACTGACCCAGCAAGGGCCGGAAGAGCAACTCAATCAAACTGATAAAACCCAACCGGCCATTCTGACCGCCTCGATCGCCCTGTGGCGTCTATGGCTGGCGGAAGGTGGTGCGCGTCCGGCTTATGTCGCCGGTCACAGCCTGGGTGAATACAGCGCGCTGGTCGCGGCAGGCAGTCTGAGCCTGGGCGATGCAGTGAAGCTCGTCGAGCGTCGTGGCCAGCTGATGCAGGAAGCCGTGCCGGCCGGACAAGGCGGTATGGCTGCCATCCTGGGCCTGGACGATGCCGACGTACTGGCGGCCTGTGCCGAAGCGGCGCAAGGCGAGGTGGTCAGCGCGGTGAATTTCAACTCGCCGGGCCAGGTGGTCATCGCCGGTGCCAAGGCTGCCGTCGAGCGCGCCATCGAAGGCTGCAAGGCGCGTGGCGCCAAGCGCGCCATGCCGTTGCCGGTCAGCGTGCCGTCCCATTGCGAGCTGATGCGTCCGGCTGCCGAGCGTTTCGCCGAATCGATCGCCGCGATCGACTGGCAGGCACCACAGATCCCTGTGGTGCAGAACGTCAGTGCCCAGGTGTCGGCCGATCTGGAAACCCTCAAGCGCGATCTGCTCGAACAGCTGTACAAGCCAGTACGCTGGGTCGAATCCGTACAGGCGCTGGCAGCCAAGGGCGCGACCAATCTGGTCGAGTGCGGCCCGGGCAAAGTGCTGGCGGGTCTGAACAAGCGTTGCGCCGAAGGCGTGTCGACATCCAACCTCAATACCCCAGACGCTTTCGCTGCCGCCCGTGCAGCGTTGGCCTGAATCAGGAGAAGCTTGCATGAGTCTGCAAGGTAAAGTTGCACTGGTCACCGGTGCGAGCCGTGGCATCGGCCAGGCTATCGCCCTGGAACTGGGTCGTCAGGGCGCCATCGTTGTGGGTACCGCGACCTCCGCGTCGGGTGCCGAGCGCATTGCCGCGACCCTGAAGGAAAACGGTATTCAGGGCACTGGCCTGGAACTCAACGTCACCAGCGACGAGTCCGTGGCGGCTGTTCTGGCGAGCATCCAGGAGCAGTTCGGTGCGCCGGCGATCCTGGTCAACAATGCCGGTATCACCCGCGATAACCTGATGATGCGCATGAAAGACGACGAGTGGCACGACGTTGTCGATACCAATCTGAACAGTCTGTTCCGCCTGTCCAAGGGCGTTTTGCGCGGCATGACCAAAGCCCGTTGGGGCCGAATTATCAGTATTGGTTCGGTTGTGGGTGCCATGGGCAACGCAGGCCAAGTAAACTACGCTGCCGCCAAGGCTGGTCTGGAAGGTTTCAGCCGTGCTCTGGCGCGTGAAGTCGGTTCGCGTTCGATTACGGTAAACTCGGTGGCCCCAGGGTTCATCGATACCGATATGACCCGTGAATTGCCCGAAGCGCAGCGTGAAGCCTTGCAGACGCAGATTCCGCTGGGTCGTCTGGGGCAAGCTCAAGAGATCGCGTCCGTGGTCGCTTTTCTTGCGTCGGACGGTGCGGCTTACGTTACCGGAGCTACAATCCCGGTGAACGGCGGGATGTACATGTAATTCAAATGTGACGGATTGCTTCAAAAAAATGTCATACGAGCTGTCTAAAATCCGTTATAAAGCTGCAATCAATTTTATCGGCATAGGGTCACCGGGTTTGAGGAGTGAAGCTTTCAGTTGAAAAGCTGAAAAGTCTTTCTATACACTTACCCACTGGCCAGCTGCCTGAATTTGTCCATTAGGAGTGAAAACAAGGTATGAGCACCATCGAAGAGCGCGTCAAGAAAATCGTTGCTGAGCAACTGGGCGTTAAAGAAGAAGAAGTGGTCAACACTGCTTCCTTCGTAGAAGACCTGGGTGCCGACTCCCTTGACACCGTTGAGCTGGTGATGGCTCTGGAAGAGGAATTCGAGACCGAAATCCCTGACGAAGAAGCCGAGAAGATCACTACCGTACAAGCTGCAATCGACTACGTTACTAGCCACCAGGCGTAATAGTTTGTAATCGTTGCTCGCTGTCATGGAAAAACCGCACTGCTATCACGGCGTGCGGTTTTTTCTTTAGGCCTGATGCAAAGTCGTCATTTGAAAAAGGAGAGTGCTGTGTCGCGTAGACGCGTCGTAGTCACCGGTATGGGTATGTTGTCGCCACTGGGCACGGATGTGCCGAGCAGCTGGCAGGGCATTCTGGCTGGCCGCAGTGGCATTGGTCTGATCGAACACGCCGACCTTTCTGCCTATTCCACCCGTTTTGGCGGCTCGGTAAAGGGCTTCAATGTCGAGGAATACCTGTCGGTCAAGGAAGCCCGCAAGCTCGACCTGTTCATTCAATACGGTCTGGCCGCAGGTTTTCAGGCGGTACGCAACGCCGGCCTGGAAGTCACCGACGCCAACCGTGAGCGCATCGGCGTGGCCATGGGTTCGGGTATTGGCGGTCTGACCAATATCGAAGAAACTGCCCGTACGCTGCACGAGACTGGCCCACGACGGATCTCTCCGTTCTTCGTACCAGGCTCGATCATCAATATGATTTCCGGTTTCCTGTCGATCCATCTGGGGGCACAGGGACCTAACTACGCCATCGCCACGGCCTGTACCACTGGTACCCACTGCATTGGCATGGCCGCCCGCAACATCATGTACGACGAAGCCGACGTGATGATTGCCGGTGGTGCCGAGATGGCGGCCTGCGGTCTGGGCATGGGCGGCTTCGGTGCCTCCCGCGCGCTGTCGACCCGCAATGACGAGCCGACCCGCGCCAGCCGTCCATGGGACAAGGGGCGTGATGGCTTTGTATTGTCCAACGGTGCCGGTGCGCTGGTTCTGGAAGAGCTGGAACACGCCAAGGCCCGTGGCGCGACCATCTACGCCGAGCTGATCGGTTTCGGCACCAGCGGCGATGCTTACCACATGACTTCGCCGCCCGCCGATGGTGCCGGTGCTGCTCGTTGCATCACCAATGCGCTGCGCGATGCCAAAATCAATGGCGATCAAGTGCAGTACATCAACGCCCACGGCACTTCGACTCCCGCAGGCGACCTGGCCGAAGTCAATGCGATCAAGTCGGTGTTCGGCGATCACGCCTACAAGCTGGCCGTCAGTTCCACCAAGTCCATGACCGGCCACCTGCTGGGTGCGGCGGGCGCGGTCGAGGCGATTTTCAGCGTGCTGGCGATCAACAGCCAGGTAGCGCCGCCGACCATCAACCTCGATGAGCCGGACGAAGGTTGCGACCTCGATTTCGTGCCGCACACGGCGCGTAATATGGATATCGATGTGGTCGTTTCCAACTCCTTCGGTTTTGGCGGCACCAACGGCTCGCTGGTGTTCCGCCGGTTCGCAGGCTGATGGACAGCTGGGTCGACGGTCAGCCGGCTGACGCTTTGTCGCTGAAGGATCGCGGCCTGGCTTATGGCGACGGTCTGTTCGAGACCATCGCCGTGCGTAACGGGCAGCCCGTATTGCTGGACCGGCATCTGTCGCGTCTGGCGGACGGCTGTTCGCGTCTGGCGCTTGCCGCCGATCAGGCGTTGATCCGCAGCGAACTGCTGGCCTACGCCGGGGCACTGGGTGACGGGGTGCTCAAGCTCATCCTCACTCGTGGCGATGGTCTGCGCGGTTATGCCCCGGATCCTTCGGCTCAGGCCCGACGCATTCTGCAAGGCAATCCACCCGCGGCTTACCCTGCCGTGCATGGCGAGCAGGGTGTTCGTCTGTTTCCTTGCACCACGCGATTGTCCAGACAGCCATTACTGGCTGGCCTCAAGCACCTGAACCGTCTTGAACAAGTCCTCGCCCGTGCCGAATGGCAGGACACCGAGCATGCCGAAGGCTTGATGCTCGATCAGGCCGGGCGCGTGATTGAAGGCGTGTTCAGCAATTTGTTCCTGGTGCGTGATGGTGTACTCGTCACCGCCGACCTCAAGCGCTGCGGCGTGGCCGGCGTGATGCGTGGCGAAATATTGTTTCAGGCCAGGTCGCTGGGAATCCCCACGCAAATCACCGACATTCCCCTCGAACAACTGCAATGGGCTGACGAAGTATTTATCTGCAACAGCGTGTATGGCGTTTGGCCGGTGCGCGCCTGTGCTGCTCTTCACTGGCCGGTTGGGCCGCTCACACGTAAACTCCAAACCATTGCCCGTGCGCTACTGGATGCTTGATACGTGAGACGTAAATTCTTGCTGCTGCTGGAAACCGGACTGGTTCTGGCGGGGCTGCTGTTGGGTGCTTCAGCCTGGAAAATTCATTCGGCGCTGGTACAGCCGCTGAACGTTGCCCAGGAACAATTGCTGGATGTGCCCAAGGGCACGACGCCGACCCGCACCTTCTACCGACTCGAAGCCAATGGCGTCATCAAGGACGCATTCTGGCTGCGGGTATATTGGCGCTTCAACCTCGCCAGGCAACCCCTGCACAGCGGTGAATACCGCATGAAGCCGGGCATGACCGTCGAAGGCCTGATCGACCTGTGGAAACGCGGGGAAATGGTTCAGTACAGCCTGACCCTGGTCGAAGGCTGGAATTTCCGTCAGGTCCGCGCAGCGCTGGCCAAAGAAGAGAAGCTCGACCATAGCCTCGACGGTTTGAGCGACAGCCAGGTCATGGACAAGCTCGGTCATAGCGGGATTTTCCCGGAAGGGCGCTTCTTCCCTGACACTTATCGCTACGTGCGCGGCATGACCGATATCGAACTGCTGAAAACCGCTTACGAGCGCCTCGACGAAGTGCTCTCCAAGGAGTGGGAACAGCGCTCTTCCGACGTGCCGTACACCGAACCCTACCAGGCGCTGATCATGGCCTCGCTGGTGGAGAAGGAAACCGGGGTACCGCAGGAGCGCGGGCAAATTGCCGGCGTGTTCGTACGACGCATGGCGATGGGCATGCTGCTGCAGACCGATCCGACGGTGATCTACGGCCTTGGCGACCGCTACAGCGGCAAGCTGACCCGGGCTCATCTCAAGGAAGCGACGCCCTATAACACCTACATGAATGCGGGCCTGCCGCCTACGCCTATTTCGATGGTCGGTCGCGAAGCCATCCATGCGGCACTCAATCCGGTGGAGGGCAACAGCCTATACTTCGTGGCGCGTGGTGATGGCACTCACGTGTTCTCCGACGACCTGGACGCTCACAACAATGCTGTGAAGGAGTTCCAGCTCAAGCGTCGCGCCGATTACCGCTCCAGCCCGGCGCCTGCCTCCACGCCCGAGACGCCGCCCACCGAGGCTGAGCAAACCGGTACGCAGGAGGCCAGGTCTTCGCAAGAGTTGACTCCGATCCCGGCCGCTTCACCGAACACGGCTCCCGAGGCGTTGCCGCAGGTGCCGGCGCAAGATCCTGCGCCAGCCCCTGAAGTGCCGGAACTCGATGCCAACGCACCGAAAAGCCCGCAATGACTCTGACTAAGGACTGCCTGTGACTGGCTTGTTTATTACGCTGGAAGGCCCGGAAGGCGCCGGCAAGAGCACCAACCGTGAATACCTGGCCGAGCGCCTGCGCGCCGCCGGCATCGAGGTGGTGCTGACCCGCGAGCCGGGTGGCACGCCGCTGGCCGAGCGCATCCGTGAAGTGCTGCTGGCCCCGGTCGACGAAGTCATGAACCCGGATACCGAGTTGCTGTTGGTGTTCGCGGCGCGTGCCCAGCACCTGGCCGAAGTGATTCGCCCGGCGCTGGCCCGTGGTGCCGTGGTCTTGTGTGATCGTTTCACCGATTCGACATACGCCTACCAGGGCGGCGGCCGAGGCTTGTCGCTGGAGCGCATCGCGACCCTTGAAACCTTCGTCCAGGGCGATCTGCGTCCGCACCTGACGCTGATTTTCGATCTGCCTGTCGAGGTGGGTCTGGCCCGCGCCAGTGCTCGCGGTCGTCTGGATCGCTTCGAACGCGAAGGCCAGGCCTTTTTCGATGCCGTACGCAAAGCCTTCCTCAAGCGGGCCGAGGCAGATCCGGCGCGTTATGTGCTGGTCGATGCTGCCCAGCCGCTGGCACAGGTTCAGCAATCACTGGATGCCTTGCTGCCGCGCCTGTTGGAGTTGAGCCGTGGCTGAGGCCTATCCGTGGCAGGAAACCCTCTGGCAGCACCTGGCCGGTCGCGCCCAGCATGCGCATGCTTACCTGCTGCATGGCCCCGTCGGGATCGGCAAGCGGGCACTGGCCGAGCGCCTGATGGCCAGCTTGCTGTGCCAGCGCCCGAACGCGCTGCAAGCCTGCGGTGAATGCAAATCCTGTCTGCTGCTCAAGGCTGGCAGCCACCCGGATAACTACATCCTGGAACCGGAAGAGGCCGACAAGGCGATCAAGGTCGATCAGGTTCGCGATCTGGTCGGTTTCGTGGTGCAGACTGCGCAGTTGGGCGGGCGCAAGGTGGTGTTGATCGAGCCGGCCGAGTCGATGAACATCAATGCCGCCAACGCCTTGCTCAAAAGCCTTGAAGAACCGTCCGGCGATACTGTTTTGTTGCTGGTCAGCCATCAGCCGAGCCGTTTGTTGCCAACCATCAAGAGTCGCTGCGTGCAGCAGGCCTGTCCGCTGCCGGGCGAGGCCATGAGCTTGAAGTGGCTGGCCCAGGCGTTGCCGGAGTGCTCCGAAGAAGAGCGCGTCGAACTGCTGACCCTGGCCGCCGGTTCGCCGCTGGCGGCAGTCAATCTCCAGGCCCAGGGCGTGCGTGAGCAACGCATGCAAGTGGTGGAAGGGGTAAAAAAACTCCTCAAGCAACAGCAGTCGCCGACGCAACTGGCCGAAGAGTGGAAAAACATTCCGATGTTGCGCCTGTTCGATTGGTTCTGCGATTGGTCGAGCCTGATCCTGCGCTATCAGTTGACCCAGGACGAAGCCGGCCTGGGCCTGACCGACATGCGCAAGGTCGTGCAGTACCTGGCGCAGAAAAGCGCCCAGGGCAAAGTCCTCGATATCCAGGACTGGATCCTCGCCCAAAGGCAGAAAGTCTTGAGCAAGGCCAACCTCAATCCGGCCTTGCTGCTGGAGGCATTGCTGGTGCAATGGGCGTCGTTGCCTGGCCAAAGATGACTGTTCGCGCCTAGACTCCGAATATCAGAACATCCGCCCGTCCCACCCATTCGATACAAGTTGCAGCCCTTTATGCTCGTAGATTCCCATTGTCACCTTGATCGCCTCGACCTGGCCACCCACGACGGCTCCCTGGATGCCGCCCTTGATGCGGCCCGACAGCGCGGGGTAGGGCACTTTCTGTGTATCGGTGTCAGCGCGGACAACGCGGCCGACGTCAAGGCCCTGGCCGAACGTTATGACGACGTCGACTGCTCGGTGGGCGTGCACCCTCTGGATGTGCAGCCGGATGCCGCGCCGGCGCTGGACTGGCTGTTGCAGGAGCTCAATCACCCGCGGGTGGTCGCCATTGGCGAAACCGGCCTGGACTATCACTACGAGCCGGAAGCTGCAGAGTTGCAGCAGGAATCGTTCCGCCTGCACCTGCAGGCCGCGCAGCAGACCGGCAAACCGGTGATCATCCATACCCGTGGGGCCCGTACCGATACCCTGGACTTGTTGCGTGAAGCGGCGCTGCCCCAGGCGGGCGTATTGCATTGCTTTACCGAAGACTGGGAGATGGCGAAGGCTGCGCTGGACATGGGCTACTACATTTCCCTGTCCGGGATTGTCACTTTCCGCAATGCTGACGCATTGCGCGATGTGGCCAGCAAGGTGCCGGCCGACCGATTGCTGGTGGAAACCGACTCGCCGTACCTGGCGCCGATACCCTATCGCGGCAAGCCAAACCTGCCGCAGTACGTGCGTGAAGTCGCGGAATTTCTGGCAATGTTGCGTGGTGAGCCCTACGAGCGGTTTGCCGAGCAGACCACTGAGAACTTCAAGCGGTTGTTTCCGTTGGCGCATGTGAAATCAGTTTAGGGTTCGAAGCCGCTTTCGCGAGCAGGCTCGCTCCCACAAGGTTAAATCGCAGGCAAAAAAAAACCCGGGTTCTGGGGGGTGAATCCGGGTTAAGACCATTAGGAGTAAAACAATGGCACGCGGTCCGTTGGTACCAATATCGGCGTGACACTTGGGGGAGATGCCCCGCCGACAGTTCAAGTATTGATCAGGATTGCGCCTAGTCCAGTTTGGTGGCCCGGGTTTTTAAACAAATTTGGAATACGTGCGCTTCGGAAGAGTTCTCATCAACCCGCAAACGTACGCGGAATGACCAGAAAGCGCAGATATGGTCGGATGATCCGTGCATTTTTACGTAAGTTAGGCATAATACGCGGCTTCGAATTTTGACCCCGACAGACCTTTTCTTATGCATAAAGAACCTCGTAAGGTCCGTGAATTTCGTCGCCGCGAGCAGGAAATTCTCGATACCGCGCTCAAGCTGTTCCTCGAACAAGGTGAAGACAGTGTCACCGTCGAGATGATTGCTGATGCCGTCGGTATCGGCAAAGGCACGATCTACAAGCACTTCAAGTCCAAGGCGGAAATCTATCTGCGCCTGATGCTCGACTACGAGCGCGATTTGAACACACTGCTGCATTCGGCCGATGTCGACAAGGACAAGGAAGCCCTGTCCCGGGCGTACTTCGAATTCCGCATGCGCGATCCACAACGCTATCGCCTGTTCGACCGCCTCGAAGAGAAAGTAGTCAAGGGCAACCAGGTGCCGGAGATGATCGAGGAACTGCACAAGATCCGTGCCTCGAATTTCGAACGCCTGACCCTGCTGATCAAAGGCCGGATCAGCGAAGGCAAGCTGGAAGACGTGCCGCCTTACTTCCATTACTGCGCGTCCTGGGCGCTGGTGCACGGTGCCGTCGCGCTGTATCACTCGCCGTTCTGGAGCAATGTGCTGGAAGATCAGGAAGGTTTCTTCCAGTTCCTGATGGACATCGGCGTGCGCATGGGTAACAAGCGCAAGCGCGACACCGACACTTCCGGCAGCTGAGCCATTCAGTTGCCTTATTGCGCCATGATTTCGCTACTTGGCGCAGTGCCGCAGGAATATACTCAGGTAGAGGACTTGCTAAAACTTAATTTCTAAGTCAAGTTTTGGCGGCCCGATATTCTTCCGCCGGAGTGACCATGATCGTTGACCGTCAAGGCAGGCGTTTTCGCAACTTGCGAATCAGTCTGACCTCAGCCTGCAATTACGCTTGTACCTACTGTGTGCCCAATGGCAAGCGGCTGGTGGCTGCGCAGGATGAGTTGTCGGCCGAAGCCATGGCGCGCGGTGTGGCTTATCTGATTGAAGCTGCGGGGATCGAGCGTCTGCGCATTACCGGCGGCGAGCCGCTGGTCAGCCCGAAACTCGAGGCGTTCATGACGGCGGTCGGGAAGATGGGCCTGGAAGACATCAGCCTGACCACCAATGGCCAGTTGCTGGCGAAGAAACTGCCGCTGCTGGTGAACGCCGGCATTCGGCGCCTCAACGTTTCCCTCGATACCCTCGACGCCAGCGCGTTCCGTGCCATTGCCCGGGGCGGCGACCTGGCTACCGTGCTCAACGGCATGAACGAGGCCAGTGCGGCCGGCATGAAGATCAAGGTCAACATGGTGCCGCTGCGCGGGCAGAACCTCGATCAAGTGATGCCGCTGCTCGACTACTGTCTGGAGCGTGGTTATGAACTGCGCTTCATCGAGCTGATGCGCATGGGCCATCTGGCCAGCGATTCCAATGCTTTTCTGCAACAGTTCGTCAGCCTCAAGCAGTTGCTGAGCCTGATCGGCGAGCGCTATGAATACCTGCAGGCCGATGCCCCGGTCGATGCGACGGCCGTTCGCTATGAAATTCCGGGGCAAGGCTATTTCGGCGTGATCGCCAACGAGAGCGTGCCTTTCTGCCGGACCTGTTCACGCTTGCGTTTATCCTCCACCGGGTGGCTGCATGGCTGCCTGTCGTCGAGCAATCGCCATTACATCGGCGACCTGCTGGACAAGCCGCGCCATCAAGCACTGCCGGCCTTGCAGCGACTCCTGGTGAAAGCCTTGGGCGACAAGCAGGAAGTGGCGTTCTCTGGTGGTGCGACTGTCATGAAGATTATCGGCGGCTGAACCGGCCTCATCGCGGGCAAGCCACGCTCCCACAAGGTTTTGCGTAAACCCTGTGGGAGCGTGGCTTGCCCGCGATTGCGATTGATCAGGCGACGATCAACTTGAGCTGGCGCAAAAGCTGCATCCTACGGCCATTCGCCGGTTTTCCGACACCGGCCTCTGGAGGATAGGATGCGTAGCCTGGTTTTGCTGCTGGCCGTTTTGGCACTTGGTGGCTGCATGAACGTCAGCGATATGGCCGAAGGGACTCGTTACCATATGAGCGATGCGGGGTTACTCGATCACAGCGACAGCCGTCGCGTAAACAATCTGCGCATTCAACCGGACTCGTTCGTCTATATCGCCCAAGGCGCTTTCATGCCCCCAAGCAGCGACGTTTACCCACGGCCCAACGTGATTGCCGAAGTCGCGTTCGATGGCTTCGTCGAATACTTCCCGATGGTCCGCCGTGCCCGTACGCCCGAAGGCCTCGACCAGGCCATGGGCGAAGCCCGTGCCGCCGGCGCGCACTATTTGCTCTACACCCGGTTTGCCCGGTCTGACGACCGTATCGGCAACTCGGACGAGTGGCTGGATCAGGAAGCCCTGGATCGTCTCGGCATCGACAGCGGTATGATTCAGATCATGTTGATCGAGACCAGCACCCAGTATTTGATTGATACTGCAACCATCAAGAGTCGTGGCGGTTTACTGACGTTCCACGATAAAAAACCCGAAGACCTGATGGGCCCGCCGCTGGAACAATACGCGCGCAGCCTGCTGGGGCTCAGCGACCAGTAATTTCAAGGAGAACGCCATGAGTGGCCCGCAAAAAGCCAACGACCTGCTGGGGCAAATCCCCAAGACCAAAGGCTTGCCGCCGGTGCACCTGTGGAACCCCGATTTCTGCGGCGACATCGACATGCGCATCGCCCGGGACGGCATCTGGTATTACCTGGGCACGCCGATCGGGCGCAAGCCGATGGTCAAGCTGTTCTCCACCATCATTCGCCGCGACGGCGATGATTATTTCCTGATCACGCCGGTGGAAAAGGTCGGCATCAAGGTCGACGATGCACCGTTCGTGGCGATTGCGGTGGACGTGGAAGGCGAGGGCGAGGCGCAGGTGTTGCGCTTTACCACCAACGTCGATGAAACCACCGAGGCCGGTGCCGGGCATCCGATGCGCGTGGTCATCGACCCGGTAACGCAAGAGCCAGCCCCTTACGTGCATGTGCGCAGCAATCTTGAAGCCTTGATCCATCGCAACGTGTTCTATCAATTGGTGGAACTGGCGGTGAGCCGCGAGATCGACGGCCAGCGCTGGCTCGGTGTATGGAGTGGCGGCGAGTTCTTCCCCATCGGTCTCGAACCCTGACACATAACAACACTGTGGGAGCGAGCTTGCTCGCGATGAGGGCATAACATTCAACATCCATGTTGCCTGTTACTCCGTCATCGCGAGCAAGCTCGCTCCCACAGTGGTTCTGTGGATTCAGTAAATTCAAATTGACATCCAATCGTATGATGATTAGCGTGAGCTCCCATCACGTACGGCTTTGAGGTGTCCATGTCCAGCAGCTTTCATGCTTCGACCGTTGACTGGCTGGGATGCTGGCTCGCCACGGGGCAGGTCAAGCCCGGTGAGTCACTCAAGGTCGAAGCCGACCTCGGCGAACAACTCGGCGTGAGCCGCACGGTCATCCGCGAAGCGATCAAAACCCTGGTTGCCAAAGGCATGCTCGAAGTCGGCCCGAAAGTCGGCACGCGGGTGTTGCCGGTGCGGCGCTGGAACCTCTTCGATCCACAAGTCGTCGGCTGGTTGTCGCGCAGCGGCTTGCCGGAAAACTTTGTCGACGATCTGCTCGACCTGCGCCGTACCATCGAACCGATGGCCGTGCGCTGGGCCTGCGAGCGCGCAACCGGCGAACAGGTGAACGCGATCCTGCTGGCCTGCAACGCGCTGGAACGGGCGGTGGACAGCGGCATCGATTACAACCGTGCCGACCAGCTCTTCCACGAGTGCATCCTCGCTGCCAGCCACAATCAATTCATCGAACAAATGGTTCCCGCCCTCGGCGCGTTGCTTGCGGTGGCCTTTGAAGTGTCCGCCGCCGACCCGGATGAACTGCGTCGCACCTTGCCGATTCACCGGGACCTGGCTGAGGCAATCGCGGCCCGAGATACCGCCCGGGGTGTCTGGGCCTGCATGACCCTGATCGATAACGCGGACCTGGCGATCAAGCGTTACTACCCGCAAGTCATGGCCGATAAAAAGGCCAGCTGACAACGAAAGTCCCCACATAAAAACAAGAACAAAGCAGGAGGTTTCATGACGTTGACGGCGGTTACCGGGCATCGGGCGAAACTGGGCGAAGGCCCGTTCTGGGATGCGCCGACCCAGGCGCTGTATTGGGTGGATATCGCGGGCAAACAGGCACTGCGGTTGATCGGCGCCAATGTGCAGATCTGGCAGATGCCGGAGCATGTGTCGGCCTTCATCCCCTGTGAAAGCGGCGATGCGCTGGTGACATTGAGTAGCGGTGTGTATCGCCTTGATCTCGACTCACCCGGCCTGGAACCGCGCCTGACGTTGCTCTGTGTGGCCGATCCGCAACCGGGCAATCGCCCCAACGAAGCCCGTTGCGACGCTCAAGGCCGACTCTGGCTCGGAACCATGCAAAACAATATCGGAGAACACGGCGAAGACCTGCCCATCGTCCGTCGTTCCGGTGGACTGTTCCGCATCGATCGCGCCGGGCGGGTCGTGCCGCTGCTGCGTAACCTGGGCATTCCCAATACGCTGTTGTGGAGCGATGACGCCACCAGCGTGTATTTCGGCGACAGCCTCGACGGCACCTTGTATCGACATTTCATCCGTACCGACGGCGCCCTCGATGCGCCGCAGGTCTGGTTTGGTCCGCATAGGCGTGGCGGCCCGGACGGTTCGGCGATGGATGCCGAAGGTTTTATCTGGAATGCCCGTTGGGATGGCAGCTGCCTGCTCAGGTTGAGCCCCGACGGCAAAGTCGATCGGATCATCGAGCTGCCGGTCAGTCGTCCCACCAGCTGCGTGTTCGGCGGTACAGACCTGAAAACCCTGTACATCACCAGCGCGGCAAGTCCACTAGGCCATCCTTTGGACGGGGCTGTGTTGTCGATCCCGGTAGATGTGCCCGGGAAGTATTGCACGCGTTTTTCTGGATAAATCCCAAAATATGGGATGTAAATATATATATTGAGATTTTCCATTGGCCGGGTTTATAGTCGGCCTCACGAGTTACATGCACTCACACTTAAAAAAACAAAACAGGTGAAGTGATGCAGCGAAGTTTCCCCGTGCTCCCTTGCGGAGCCAGTGTCTCAGAGCGTTTCCGAGCTGAAACGTTTTCGCGTTCTACTGTTTCCTACTCAACGCCTTTTGACCGGACATCGACAGATGCCCGGTTTTCGTCGTGTTCTCGAACAGGAGTCTTGATCCATGGCTGAACCACTGTCATTGCCACCAGTACCCGAACCGCCCAAGGGCGAACGCCTGAAAAACAAGGTCGTATTGCTGACCGGTGCCGCCCAGGGCATTGGCGAAGCGATTGTGGCGACCTTCGCATCCCAGCAGGCCAGGTTGATCATCAGCGACATTCAGGCCGAGAAAGTCGAGAAAGTTGCGGCGCACTGGCGGGACAAAGGCGCCGATGTGGTGGCGATCAAGGCTGACGTTTCTCATCAACAGGACCTGCATGCGATGGCCAGGTTGGCAGTCGAACGACACGGCCGGATTGACGTGCTGGTCAACTGCGCCGGGGTCAACGTATTCCGTGACCCGCTGGAAATGACCGAGGAAGACTGGCGTCGCTGCTTTGCCATCGACCTCGATGGCGCCTGGTACGGTTGCAAGGCGGTGCTGCCGCAGATGATCGAGCAGGGCATCGGCAGCATCATCAACATTGCCTCCACCCATTCCTCCCACATCATTCCGGGCTGCTTTCCGTACCCGGTGGCCAAGCATGGCCTGCTCGGCCTGACCCGCGCACTGGGCATCGAATATGCGGCCAAGGGCATCCGCGTCAATGCCATCGCGCCGGGTTACATCGAAACCCAGATCAATATCGATTACTGGAACGGTTTCGCCGACCCCCACGCCGAACGCCAGCGCGCGTTTGACCTGCACCCGCCGCGTCGCATCGGTCAGCCGATCGAAGTGGCAATGACCGCCGTGTTCCTGGCCAGCGATGAAGCGCCGTTCATCAATGCTTCGTGCATCACTATCGATGGCGGGCGCTCGGTGATGTACCACGACTGAGTCATCGGGCTTTCAGGCGACTTGCTACGCCTGAAATCCAATCATCATACGATATGACTATTGGTAGTGCGGTTTTACCGCCCATTGGTTTACAAATAACGCTTTCAAAGAACGCTCAAGAACAATAACAAGGAGTCAGCTTATGAATCGTCGTCATGCTATCCGTTCCCTGTGCTGTGCCGCGTTGGCGGTCTCGGCGGTCAGCCTGAGCAGCACGCTGCTGGCGGCCGAGCAAGTGAAGATCGGTTTCCTGGTCAAGCAAGCGGAAGAACCCTGGTTCCAGACTGAATGGGCCTTTGCCGAAAAGGCCGGGAAAGAGAAGGGCTTCACCCTGATCAAGATCGCCGTGCCGGACGGTGAGAAAACCCTTTCCGCCATCGACAGCCTCGCGGCCAACGGCGCCAAAGGCTTTGTGATCTGCCCGCCTGACGTGTCCCTGGGACCTGCGATCATGGCCAAGGCCAAACTCAACGGGCTGAAAGTGATTGCCGTCGATGACCGTTTCGTCGATGCCAGCGGCAAGTTCATGGAGGATGTGCCGTACCTCGGCATGGCCGCGTTCGAAGTCGGCCAGAAGCAGGGCAACGCCATGGCCACCGAGGCGAAGAAGCGCGGCTGGGACTGGAAAGACACCTATGCGGTGATCAACACCTACAACGAACTCGACACCGGCAGGAAGCGCACCGACGGCTCGGTCAAGGCACTCGAAGACGCCGGTATGCCGAAAGACCACATCCTGTTCGCGGCCCTCAAGACCCTCGACGTGCCGGGCAGCATGGACGCCACCAACTCCGCCCTGGTGAAACTGCCGGGTGCGGCGAAGAACCTGATCATCGGCGGCATGAACGACAACACCGTGCTCGGCGGCGTGCGCGCCACCGAGAGCGCGGGTTTCGCTGCGGCCAACGTGATCGGCATCGGTATCAACGGTACCGACGCCATCGGCGAGCTGAAGAAACCCGACAGCGGCTTCTACGGCTCGATGCTGCCAAGCCCGCACATCGAGGGCTACAACACCGCGAGCATGATGTACGAGTGGGTTACCACCGGCACTGAACCGGCGAAATTCACCGCCATGGACGACGTGACGCTGATCACCCGCGACAACTTCAAGCAGGAACTGGAAAAGATCGGCCTGTGGAACTGACGGCCGTTTGATTTCAGCGGCGGCCTCGGCGACGGGGCTGCCTGACCGGTTTGAAGAGGTGGGTTATGCACGCGCAAACAAATACACAACAACACAGCGGCAGCTTGCGCTTCAACGGGATCGGCAAGACCTTTCCCGGGGTGAAGGCGCTGGACAACATCAGTTTCGTCGCCCATCCGGGGCAGGTTCATGCCTTGATGGGCGAGAACGGTGCCGGCAAGTCGACGCTGCTGAAAATCCTCGGCGGGGCCTATACGCCCAGCAGCGGTGCCTTGCAGATCGGCGAGCGGGCGATGGACTTCAAGTCCACCGCCGACAGCATCGGCAGTGGCGTCGCGGTGATCCACCAGGAGCTGCATCTGGTGCCGGAAATGACCGTGGCGGAGAACCTGTTTCTGGGGCATCTGCCGGCCAGTTTCGGCCTGATCAACCGCGGTGCCCTGCGCCAGCAGGCACTGGCCTGTCTCAAGGGCCTGGCCGATGAAATCGACCCGCAAGAGAAAGTCGGGCGCCTGTCCCTCGGCCAGCGGCAATTGGTGGAAATCGCCAAGGCGTTGTCCCGTGGCGCCCACGTGATTGCCTTCGACGAACCCACCAGCAGCCTTTCGGCGCGGGAGATCGAGCGCTTGATGGCGATCATCGGCCGGCTGCGGGACGAGGGCAAAGTGGTGCTCTACGTGTCCCATCGCATGGAAGAGGTGTTTCGCATTTGTGATGCTGTGACGGTGTTCAAGGACGGGCGATACGTGCGCACGTTCGAGGACATGGGCCAGTTGACCCACGATCAACTGGTCACCTGCATGGTCGGTCGTGACATTCAGGACATCTACGATTACCGCCCCCGTCAGCGTGGCGCGGTGGCGCTCAAGGTCGACGGTTTGCTTGGGCCGGGGTTGCGTGAGCCGGTGAGTTTCGAGGTGCACAAGGGCGAAATCCTCGGGCTGTTCGGGCTGGTCGGTGCCGGTCGCACCGAGCTGTTGCGCCTTCTCAGCGGCCTGGCGCGCAACAGCGCCGGACACCTGAAGCTTCGTGGCCATGAGCTGAAGCTGCGTTCACCCCGGGACGCGATTGCCGCCGGGATCCTGTTGTGCCCCGAGGACCGCAAGAAGGAAGGCATCCTGCCGCTGGCCAGCGTCGCCGAGAACATCAACATCAGCGCACGCGGCGCCCATGCCACCTTCGGCTGCTTGTTGCGCGGCCTGTGGGAGAAGGACAACGCCGACCAGCAGATCAAGGCGCTCAAGGTGAAAACGCCCCATGCCGGGCAGCAGATCAAGTTTCTTTCCGGCGGTAATCAGCAGAAGGCCATTCTCGGCCGCTGGCTATCGATGCCGATGAAAGTGTTGCTGCTTGACGAACCCACCCGCGGCATCGACATCGGTGCCAAGGCCGAGATCTACCAGATCATCCATAACCTGGCGGCCGAGGGGATCGCGGTGATTGTGGTGTCCAGCGACTTGATGGAAGTCATGGGCATTTCCGACCGCATCCTGGTGCTGTGCGAAGGCGCCCTGCGTGGCGAGCTGAGCCGCGAACAGGCCAACGAATCCAACCTGCTGCAACTGGCTTTGCCGCGCCAACGCGCCGACGGCGTGGCGAACTGAGAGGTGACTATGATGACAACCCAAGACAACACCCTGCCAACCACCCGCAAACCGCTGGACCTGCGGCGCTTCCTCGATGACTGGGTGATGCTGCTGGCGGCCGTCGGCATCTTTGTCGCCTGCACTTTGCTGATCGACAACTTCCTTTCACCGCTGAACATGCGTGGCCTGGGCCTGGCGATTTCCACCACCGGGATCGCGGCGTGCACCATGTTGTATTGCCTGGCGTCCGGGCATTTCGACTTGTCGGTGGGCTCGGTGATTGCCTGCGCCGGGGTGGTCGCGGCGGTGGTGATGCGCGACACCGACAGCGTGTTTCTCGGAGTCTGTGCGGCGCTGGTGATGGGGCTGATCGTCGGGCTGATCAACGGCATCGTGATTGCCAAGCTGCGGGTCAACGCGTTGATCACCACGCTGGCGACCATGCAGATCGTGCGCGGCCTGGCCTACATCTTCGCCAATGGCAAAGCGGTGGGGGTGTCCCAGGAGTCGTTCTTCGTCTTCGGTAACGGCCAGTTGTTCGGCGTGCCGGTACCGATCCTGATCACCATCGTCTGTTTCCTGTTCTTCGGCTGGCTGCTGAACTACACCACCTACGGGCGCAACACCATGGCCATCGGCGGCAACCAGGAAGCGGCGCTGCTGGCCGGTGTGAATGTCGACCGGACCAAGATCATCATCTTTGCCGTGCATGGCGTGATCGGTGCCTTGGCCGGGGTAATCCTGGCGTCGCGCATGACCTCCGGCCAACCGATGATCGGCCAGGGTTTCGAGCTGACGGTGATCTCGGCCTGCGTGTTGGGCGGGGTTTCGTTGAGTGGCGGGATCGGCATGATCCGGCACGTGATTGCCGGGGTACTGATTCTGGCGATTATCGAGAATGCGATGAACCTGAAGAACATCGATACGTTTTATCAGTATGTGATTCGGGGTTCGATTCTGCTTCTGGCCGTCGTGATTGACCGCCTGAAACAGCGCTGACACCCATTACACCTGTGGGAGCGAGCTTGCTCGCGATGGCGGAGTGTCAGCCAGCATTTATGTTGGATGTGCCGGCCTCATCGCGAGCAAGCCCGCTCCCACAGTGATTTGTGTCGTGCACAAATATTGTCAGTGCCCTAATCCCTGTGGGAGCGGGCTTGCCCGCGAAGAGGCCCTGATATTCTCCGCCTGAGTTGCTGTCCCCAAACAGCAACTATTGGCTGTCGGCGCCCTCATCACCCGAGTCACCGCTGGTGGTCGAGCCAAGTCCACCACTGTTGGGTGTTTTGCTGCCTGGCAAACTCATACCACCCTGACGTCCCGCATCTTTGCCTTGAGCCCGCGGGTCGGTGCCGGTGTAGGGCGGCAGGTTTTTGTCGATCGTCGTGCCATCGGTGTTCATGCCTGGAGCACTCTGGATCGCCGGTGCCCTGGGCTTTTCCACCGGGTTGGTCGGGCCGGTGCTCGAGCCGATGGTCCCGGCGAACGCGGCAGAAGACAGCAGGGCGGCGAGGGCGAGGGCGATCAACCTGGACAGGATCATGGTGTTGTCTCCAACGGGTAGAGTCCTTACCTGATTAGTCCGCTCTCGATCCGGATGGGTGCATTGTTAGCGACGAACGGCTCAGGCCTGTTCCAATGTCCTGACCGCTGTGGCTCTACGCCAGATCAAACGGCCCAGGGTGATCAGCCAGTTGAGCGCAGCCACCGCCAGCACCGTGAGCAACAACGTGGTCATGCCTTGTTCGACGATGATTTTTCCGGCCAGCAAAGGAAAGCCGAATACGCCGATGAAGTACGACAGGCTGAACAGCAACAAGGATTGCGCGGTGGTACCGTTCGGCGCTTCATTGGCGGCCAGGCCGTTGATCACCGAGTAGGTCAGGCCGTAACCGATCCCGAGCATCACTGCCGCGAGCACGTAGCTGAAGCTGCTGTCGACTACAAAACCGAACATCACGATCGATGCCAGCATCAGCCCCGAAAGCAGGCACGATGCACGCAATGGATCGCGCTTGACCACGAAACCGGCAACCAGCATGCGGCCGCTGATCGCCGCGCTCATGAAGCCGAGGAAGAACAGCGAATAGTCGAGCGAACGCGCCACCGCATAACTGGTTTGAAAACTCGACAGACCGCCGAACACGCAGCCTCCCAGACCGACCATGATGATCGGGAAAACGGCTCTGGACGACAGCACCTGACCTGCTGCGCGCCAGGAAATCCGCGACACGCTGGTCGATGGCATATGGGCCTGTTTCAATTGCCGGTCCAGTCGCCAGAACAGCAGTACACCGATCAGGCTGGCCAGTGCCGCCAGATAAAACGCCGCAGTCACCGGATAACCGAGGGCGCTCGCCGCGCGGCCGAGCAACGGGCCACTACCAATCCCGGTCATCATGCTGCCCGACAGCAGGGCGAAGTATTTGGCGCGCTGTGCAGGTGTCACCAGGCTTGCCACGATGATCGGACCGAGGGTGTAGAACACGCCCCAGCCCAGTCCCAGCAGCAGGCCGAAAAACAACAGCAGATGGCCAAAGCCCGGGGTCAGGGCGAAGCCCAGGCTGGCCGCTACCAGCAAAACACCGAACAGCGCCACCGATCGGGCGGCACCGAGCGAATCGGACAAATGACCGGAAACAATCACCGCCGCAAAAGTGCTGAGCATCGCCGCTGAAATCACACTGCCGGCGTCGTGCTCGTTGCCACCGCGAGAACCGATCAGCAACGACAGCAAAAACGTCGAACCGTAGGACAGCGACAACAGGTAACTGGCGAGGCAAAACAGGCCGAACAACTTGCTTGAGACAGGAGGTGTTGCGGTAGACATGGCGCGGTTCCTTGGCCGGATAAATGAGCAGCGCGGCTATCTAATCACGCAGTGCCCGAATGTTAGGTCCGAGGTTATCGATGCCAGGGTTAGTGTTGGCCGGAGTAAAGCTTCCAGACACTTTGTGGCGGATCAGCTTTTGTGGCGAGGGAGCTTGCTCCCTCGCCACAGGCAAGCCCCCTCGCCACAAGTACCGCGCCGACTTAGTATGGCGTTTTCCACTTTTGACAAGGCACGTCCATGACGATCGAAATCCGCCCGGCGACCCCCAGTGACGCACCGCAAATCCTTGCGTTCATCACTGAACTGGCCGACTACGAGCGTGCCCGCCATGAAGTCATCGCCAGTGTTGCCGACATCGAACGCAGCCTGTTCAGCGAAGGCGCCACCGCCCATGGCCTGATCTGCCTGCGCGACGGTGCACCCATCGGTTTCGCGGTGTTCTTCTTCAGCTATTCCACCTGGCTTGGCAGCAATTGCCTGTACCTCGAAGATCTCTATATCACCCCGCAACAGCGCGGCGGAGGCGCGGGCAAGACCCTGCTGCGGCATCTGGCGAAAATCGCCTGCGCCAACGACTGCGGCCGTTTCGAGTGGAGCGTGCTGGAGTGGAATACCCCGGCCATCGAATTCTACAAATCCTTGGGGGCGCAGCCGCAAGAGGAGTGGGTTCGCTATCGGATGGACGGGGCGGTGCTGCGGGATTTCGCTGCGGGTAACTGATCGCTTTTAAAAGATCGCAGCCTTCGGTCTGCGATCTTTTTTTGTATTGTCTCACAATATGGGATTGATATTTATATATTGAGATTTATCCCGGCACAGGTTTATAGTCCTGCTCACTCACTGCCAAAAACCAAAACAGGTGAAGCGATGCAGGCGCAATTGATCGCGCTCGACTGGGGGACAACCTCATTACGTGCTTACAAACTGGCTGAAGGTGGCTTGGTCCTCGAACAGCGTTCGCTGTCGTCGGGGATCATGCAGCTGCCGAAAGCGCCGCGAATCATTGGCGGCCGGGAATGCGCCGACGGCTTTGAACTGGCCTTCGATGAGGCTTGCGGCGACTGGCTCGACGCCCAGCCGGATTTGCCGGTGATTGCCTGCGGCATGGTCGGCAGCGCCCAGGGCTGGCGCGAAGCGGCCTATCGCGATACACCGGCGAACGTCGCCACTCTCGGTACTTCTCTGCAAACCGTGCGCAGCCTGCGCGGGGGCGATGTGCACATCGTGCCCGGCGTTATCGAGCGTTCGCGTTTGCCGAACGTGATGCGCGGCGAAGAAACCCAGGTGCTCGGTGTGCTGCAAAACCTGACGGGTGAGGTGGGCGCTGACCTGCTGATCGGCCTGCCGGGCAGCCATTCGAAATGGGTTGAAGTGGCCGATGGCTGCATCGTGCATTTCGATACCTTCATGACCGGCGAAGTGTTCGCCGTGCTCAGCGAGCACAGCATTCTCGGACGCACCCAACAGCGTGGTGGGTCGTTCGATGGCGATGCGTTTGATCGCGGTGTGCAGGTCGCGTTGTCGGCGGACGGTGAAACCGGTCCGCTGTCGACGATGTTCAGCGCCCGCAGTCTCGGGCTGACCGGCGAATTGAGTGCCACCGCCCAGGCGGACTACCTGTCCGGCCTGTTGATCGGCCACGAGTTGGCGGCCCTGGCCAATGTCCAGCGGCGTCGGCGCAACAGCGTGCATCTGCCGTCGATCATCCTCATCGGTACTACCCGACTCTGTGCCCGCTACAGTCGCGCGCTCGATGCCTGCGGTTTTGCCCGGGTAACCCTGGCCGAACAGGCCACCGAACGCGGATTGTGGCAACTGGCGCTCGCCGCCGGCCTGGTCACGTCCACCGCATCCCGTTAAACCTGCCTGGAGGTCTGACATGCTCAAACAAGCGCTGGCGCAAAACGGCCTGATCGCGATCCTGCGCGGCCTGTGTCCACAGGAAGCCGCCGCCATTGGCGAAGTCCTGTATGCCGCCGGATTTCGCGTCATCGAAGTGCCGCTCAATTCCCCTGAGCCGTACGAAAGTATCCGCATCCTGCGCAGTACCTTGCCCGCCGATTGCCTGATCGGCGCCGGTACGGTGTTGACGCCGGAGCAGGTCGAGCAAGTGAAAGCCGCGGGCGGCCAGGTGATCGTCATGCCCCACAGCGATCCGAAGGTCTTGCGCGCGGCGAAAGCGGCGGGGCTTTACCTGTCGCCGGGTGTCGCTACACCGACCGAAGCGTTCGCGGCACTGGCTGAAGGGGCGGATGTGCTGAAGATGTTCCCGGCCGAGCAGATGGGCCCGGCAGTCGTCAAAGCCTGGCTCGCGGTGTTGCCGGCCGGAACCATTCTTGTGCCGGTCGGCGGCATCACGCCGGACAACATGCAGGTGTTTATCGACGCGGGCGTCAAAGGCTTCGGCCTCGGCTCCGGTCTGTTCAAGCCGGGCATGACGGCAGGACAAGTGGCGGCCAATGCCAAGGCCTATGTCGCTGCGTGGAAGGCCCTTCGATAAGACTTTTTGGGCGCTGCGAGCGCTGCATCTAACAAGAGAGACAAACAGATGAAAATCACCAAACTGACCACCTTCATCGTTCCGCCACGCTGGTGCTTCCTCAAGGTCGAAACCGACGAGGGCGTCACCGGTTGGGGCGAGCCCGTGGTCGAAGGTCGCGCCCACACCGTTGCCGCTGCCGTTGAAGAATTGTCCGACTACCTGATCGGCAAAGACCCGCGCAACATCGAGGACATCTGGACTGTGCTCTATCGCGGCGGCTTCTACCGTGGCGGTGCGATCCACATGAGCGCCCTGGCCGGTATCGACCAGGCCTTGTGGGACATCAAGGGCAAGGCGCTGGGCGTGTCGGTCAGCGACCTGTTGGGCGGTCAGGTACGGGACAAGATTCGTGTGTATTCGTGGATCGGCGGCGACCGTCCGGCAGATACCGCACGGGCGGCGAAAGAAGCGGTCGAGCGTGGTTTCACCGCGGTGAAAATGAACGGTACCGAGGAACTGCAATTCCTCGACACCTTCGACAAAGTCGATCAGGCCCTGGCCAACGTCGCTGCCGTGCGCGATGCCGTCGGCCCGAACGTCGGCATAGGCGTCGACTTCCATGGCCGGGTGCACAAGCCCATGGCCAAGGTGCTGATGAAGGAGCTTGATGCGTACAAGCTGATGTTCATCGAAGAACCGGTGCTCAGCGAAAACTACGAGGCGCTCAAAGAGCTCGCGCCGCTGACCAGTACGCCGATCGCTTTGGGTGAGCGGCTGTTCTCGCGCTGGGATTTCAAGCGCGTGCTCAGCGAAGGCTACGTCGACATCATCCAGCCGGATGCGTCCCACGCCGGTGGCATCACCGAAACCCGCAAGATCGCCAACATGGCCGAAGCCTATGACGTGGCGCTGGCGCTGCATTGCCCGCTGGGCCCGATTGCCCTGGCAGCCTGCCTGCAACTGGACGCGGCTTGCTACAACGCGTTCATTCAGGAGCAGAGCCTGGGCATCCATTACAACGAAAGCAACGACCTGCTCGACTACGTCAAAGACCCACGGGTGTTCGACTACGACCAAGGCTTCGTGAAGATCCCGAACGGCCCGGGCCTGGGCATCGAGATCAACGAGGAATACGTGATCGAACGCGCCGCCATCGGGCACCGCTGGCGCAACCCGATCTGGCGCCATGCCGATGGCAGTTTTGCCGAGTGGTGAGTGATCTCTGATCCACCACAAATCCCTTGTAGGAGCGAGCCTGCTCGCGATGGTGTGTCAGTCGCCATCAATGGTGAATGACACACCGCTATCGCGAGCAGGCTCACTCCTGCAAGGGGTCTGCGTCAGCCTTTAGAACGACCTCAATAACCATAAGAAGAGGCACCCCTCATGCAACCGCAAACCCTCACCGGGCAGGCGTCGTTGGTGACGCCCAGCCGCAAGCGTTTTTTCATCATGGTGCTGTTGTTCATCACGGTGGTGATCAACTACCTGGACCGCAGTAACCTGTCGATTGCCGCCCCGGCGCTGACCAGTGACCTAGGCATCGACCCGATCCACGTCGGCCTGATCTTCTCTGCCTTCGGCTGGACCTACGCCGCCATGCAAATCCCCGGTGGCTGGCTGGTGGATCGCGTGCCGCCACGGATTCTGTACAGCGTCGCCTTGCTCCTGTGGTCGGTGGCCACAGTGATGCTCGGCTTCGCCGGCAGCTTCATCGCGCTGTTCGTGTTGCGCATGGCCGTCGGTGCCCTGGAAGCGCCGGCCTATCCGATCAACAGCCGCGTGGTCACCACCTGGTTCCCCGAGCGCGAGCGCGCCACGGCCATCGGTTTCTACACCTCCGGGCAATTCGTCGGCCTGGCCTTCCTGACGCCGGTACTGGCGTGGCTTCAGCACGAATTCGGCTGGCACATGGTGTTCGTCACCACCGGCGTGGTGGGCATTGTGTGGGCGGTGATCTGGTACGCGGTGTATCGCGAGCCGCGGGATTTCAAAGGCGCCAATGACGCAGAGATTGATCTGATCCGCGAGGGCGGCGGGTTGGTGGATATCCAGGCCGAACAGGCCAAGGTCAAAGCCAAATTCAGCTGGACCGACCTGGGCATCGTCCTGACCAAGCGCAAACTCTGGGGCATCTACCTTGGGCAGTTCTGCCTCAACTCGACGCTGTGGTTCTTCCTGACCTGGTTCCCGACCTACCTGGTGAAATACCGCGGCATGGACTTCATCAAGTCCGGTCTGTTGGCGTCGCTGCCGTTTCTCGCCGCGTTTATCGGCGTGCTGTGTTCCGGGTTCTTCTCGGACTTCTTGATCCGTCGCGGTTACACGGTGGGTTTCGCCCGCAAATTGCCAATTATCAGCGGTTTGCTGATCTCCACCTCGATCATCGGCGCCAACTTTGTCGAGTCGACGCCGCTGGTGATTGCCTTTCTGGCACTGGCGTTCTTCGGCAACGGCCTGGCTTCGATCACCTGGTCGCTGGTGTCGACGCTCGCCCCGGCGCGCCTGCTCGGGCTGACCGGCGGGGTGTTCAACTTCATCGGCAACTTGTCGGCGATTGCCACGCCTATCGTGATCGGCTTTCTCGCCACGGGTGATTCCTTTGCTCCGGCGATCACCTACATCTCGGTGCTGGCGTTGATCGGCGCACTGTCCTACATCCTGCTGGTGGGCAAGGTCGAGCGTATCAAGTTGTAGTCGTGGCACGCGGGCGACCATAATGCCGCCCGTTCACTTGCTCAACGGTAAAGGCTGGATATGCAGGAAGATGCCCCAAAAATCGCCAAGGACGCCGCGCCGACCGGCACCCAGACCCTGCTTCGCGGTCTGGGTGTGGTCCAGGCCGTGGCCAGTGGCGCCCGCGATCTCAAGGAAATCGCCCGGCTGATCGGCACCACGCGCAGCACCACCCATCGCCTGGCCAGTTGCCTGGTGGACGAGCGTTATCTGCGGGTGGTGCCGCAAGTCGGTTATCTGCTGGGGCCGAAACTGATTGAACTGGGGTTCCAGGCCCGTGAAGAGTTGCCGCTGGTGACCCTGGCCGGGCCGTATCTGGACGAGTTGTCGGCATTGACCGGCGACACCATTCACCTGGCGATTCGTGAAGGCGACGAAGTGTTGTACCTACACAAGAATCCGGGGCGCAATGGCCCGGAAATGCGTTCGCGGGTCGGTCATCGCATGCCGTTGGCGCGCACCGGGATCGGCAAGGCGCTGATGCTCGATGATTCACCGCAAGAGTGGCAGCGCCTGTACGAAGTCAGTCTGCCGGTGGGTGGGAAAAATCAATTCTGGCCGCAGCACCCGGAGCAATCCTGGGAGCAGTTTCAGCAGCGCATGGTCGAGTACGTGGCCGGCGGTTACGCCTTCGATCTGGAAGATAACGAACCGTCGATCCGTTGCGTGGCTGCGCCGGTCCGCGATGCCAGCAAACGCATCGTCGCCGGCATCAGCATCGCCAGTACCGTGCCGTACATGCCGCTGGAAAAAATGGCCGAGCTGATTCCCCTGATCAAAGGGGTCACGGCCCGGCTGTCGGCGGAGCTTGGTTTGAAGGTTTAAGCCTTGAAGGTTTAGAGCTTCAATGTCGCCATGTCGATGACGAAGCGGTACTTCACGTCACCGGCAATCATGCGGGCGTAAGCCTCGTTGATCTGGCGGATGTCGAGCATTTCGATGTCGCAGGTGATGTTGTGTTCGGCGCAGAAATCCAGCACTTCCTGGGTTTCGGCGATGCCGCCGATCAGCGAGCCGGCCAATACCCGGCGGCCCAAGACCAGTTTGGCCGCATGCACTGGCGGCTCTACGGGTTCGATCAACCCCACCAGAATATGCACACCGTCGAAACGCAGGGTGTCGAGGTAGGGGTTGAGGTCGTGCTGCACCGGAATGGTGTCGAGCAGGAAGTCGAAGTGACCGGCGGCAGCCTGCATCTGCGCGTCATCGGTGGACACGATCACATGGTCCGCGCCCTGGCGGCGAGCCTCTTCGGCCTTGCTTGCCGAACGGGTGAACAGCGTCACTTCGGCGCCCATGGCCTTGGCGAACTTGATGCCCATGTGGCCCAGGCCGCCCATGCCGAGAATCCCGACCTTGTCACCGGCCTTCACGCCGTAGTGCTTGAGCGGTGAGTAGGTGGTGATGCCGGCGCACAGGATCGGCGCGGCGCTGGCCAGGGCCAGTTTTTCCGGGATGCGCACCACGAAATGCTCGCTGACCACGATGCTGTCGGAGTAACCACCCATGGTGTTGCTGCCATCCACGCGGTCCGGGGTGGCGTAGGTCATGGTCGGGCCTTCGAGGCAGTATTGCTCCAGGTCGGCCTGGCAAGCTTCGCAATGGCGGCACGAATCGACCATGCAGCCAACACCGACCAGATCGCCGACTTTGTGTTGGGTGACATTCGCACCGACGGCGGTCACTTTGCCTACGATTTCGTGACCAGGCATCAGCGGGTAAACAGCAATGCCCCACTCGTTGCGGGCCTGATGGATGTCGGAATGGCAGACGCCGCAGTAGAGAATCTCGATGGCAACGTCGTCAGGCCTTGGGCTGCGACGTTCGAATTTCACGGGGGCGAGGGGAGTGGTGGCCGACTGGGCGGCGTATCCGATGGCGGTGTACATGGTGAACCTCGCAAAAGCGCTGACGGGTGAGGTGGCGCATTCTGGGCGCCGAACCCGGTAGCGACCATGGCGATTCCTCCGGGTGTCATGCCTATTCCTCCGGCATGCGGGTGTGGGCCGTCGCATTGGCCAGCGGATCTGCGATGATGCTTTCGTCCCTTTTTCCGTGACTTTTTTTGTGACTTTTTTTGTGAAGAGCCCCGATGCTGCTGACCCGTCATCTTGATGCCAATGCCAGCCTGGTTTCGCTGATCGAGCCGCTGTCCACTCGTAACGGTTTCGTCCCGACCGCGTTGCCGGGCGTGCAGGTTCTGCGGGCCAGTTGCGATGTAGCCCGTGGGCCGCAGATCTACGAGCCGAGCCTGGTGATCATCGCCCAGGGCAGCAAACTGGCGTACCTGGGGCCGCGCACCCTTGAATACGGGGCGGGGCACTATCTGATTCAGGCGCTGCCGGTGCCATTCGAGTGTGAAACCTTTGCCGCGCCGGACGGGCCGATGCTGGGCGTTTCTGTCGCGATCGACCGGGTGATGCTGGGCGAACTGGTGTTGGCGATGGGCCTGGCGCCAGGGCGGCATATTCCGGCGCAAACACCTGAGTCCATGACCTCGGCAGTGCTCGATGATGCGATGCGCGGTTGTGTCGAGCGGCTGTTGCGTTGCCTGCACGATCCGCTGGAGTGCCAGGTCATGGGGCAAGCGCGCTTGCGCGAGTTGCTGTTCGTCGCGTTACGTGGTCCACAAGCCGATGTATTGCGGGCGTTGGTTGAGCAGCAAGGGCAATTTGCCCGGATCGCGGCATCCCTCAGTCATCTGCATGCGCATTTTGCCGAACCGCTGAACGTCGAGACCCTGGCCAGTTGCGCGAACATGAGTGCGTCGACCTTTCACGAGCATTTCAAGCGCAGCACCTTGTTGTCGCCGGTGCAGTATCTGAAGCGATTGCGTCTGCTCAAGGCGCAGCAGTTGTTGCTGGGCGAGGGGCTGGGCGTGGCGCAGGTGGCGCATCGGGTGGGGTATCAGAGCACGTCGCAGTTCAGTCGCGAGTACAAGCGCTACTTCGAGCGTAATCCGGGTGATGAGCGCGCAGCCTGATCCACCGATAAACCCTGTAGGAGCGAGCCTGCTCGCGATGAGGGAGTGTCAGCCGCCGTCAATGTTTTCTGATGTACCGCTATCGCGAGCAGGCTCGCTCCTACAGTGGTTTTGTGGTGTGGCTCAAATCGCAGGCAACAAAAAGGCCCCCATTTCGGGAGCCTTGATGTTCGCGGTTCGGCTTACATGTTCGGGTAAGTCGGGCCGCCAGAGCCTTCCGGCGTCACCCAGGTGATGTTCTGTGCAGGATCCTTGATGTCACAGGTCTTGCAGTGAACGCAGTTCTGGGCGTTGATCTGGAAGCGCTTCTCGCCGTCTTCCTTGGTGATCACTTCGTACACGCCGGCCGGGCAGTAACGCTGTGCCGGCTCATCGTACAGCGGCAGGTTCTTGCTGATCGGGATGCTCGGGTCGGCCAGCTTGAGATGGCACGGCTGCTCTTCTTCGTGGTTGGTACCGGAGATGAACACCGAGCTCAGTTTGTCGAAGCTGATCTTGCCGTCCGGTTTCGGGTAGTCGATCTTCTTGCAGTCGGCCGCGAGCTTCAGGCAAGCGTAATCCGGCTTGGTGTCGTGCAGGGTGAACGGCAGTTTGCCGCCGAAGATGTTCTGATCGAGCCAGTTGAAACCGGCACCGATGATCGGGCCGAACTTGTGCATCGCCGGGCCGAAATTGCGGCTGGCGAACAGTTCGTCATAGAGCCAGCTCTGCTTGAAGGCGTCGACGTAAGTGGTCAGCTCTTCGGTGCCGTCTTTTTCAGCGAACAGTGCCTCGGCCACGGATTCAGCTGCGAGCATGCCGGACTTCATCGCGGTGTGGCTGCCTTTGATCTTGGCCACGTTCATGGTGCCCAGATCGCAACCGATCAGTGCACCGCCCTTGAAGACCATTTTCGGCAGCGAGTTGATGCCACCCTTGGCCAATGCACGCGCGCCGTAGCTGATGCGCTTGCCGCCTTCCAGGTATTGCTTGAGCACCGGGTGATGCTTGAGGCGCTGGAACTCATCGAACGGCGACAGGAAGGTGTTGCTGTAGGAAAGATCGACGATCAGGCCGACCACCACCTGGTTGTTTTCCAGGTGGTAGAGGAACGAGCCGCCGGTGTTCTCGGTGCTCATGATGTCCAGCGGCCAACCGGCAGTGTGGACCACCAGGCCTGGCTGGTGCTTGGCCGGGTCGATTTCCCAGATTTCCTTCAGGCCAATGCCGTAATGCTGGGCATCGGCTTCGCTGTCGAGGTTGAAGCGCTTGATCAGCTGCTTGCCGATATGGCCGCGGCAACCTTCGGCGAACAGCGTGTACTTGGCGCGCAGCTCCATGCCCGGGGTGTACAGGCCTTCTTTCGGATTGCCTTCGCGGTCAACGCCCAGGTCGCCGGTGATGATCCCGCGAACCACGCCGTTCTCGTCGAACAGCGCTTCCTGGGCGGCGAAGCCCGGGTAGATTTCCACGCCCAGGTTCTCGGCCTGCTGGGCCAGCCAGCGGCACAGGTTGCCCAGGGAGATGATGTAGTTGCCTTCGTTGTGCATGGTCTTGGGCACAAAGAAGTCTGGAATTTTCTGCGCGCTGTCGGCGTTTTTCAGAACGAAGATGTCATCGCGGGTGACTGGCGTATTCAGCGGCGCGCCGAGTTCTTTCCAGTTCGGGAACAGTTCGTTCAGGGCCCGTGGTTCGAACACGGCACCGGACAGAATGTGAGCACCGACTTCGGAGCCTTTTTCGACCACGCAGACGCTGATTTCCTTACCGGCTTCGGCGGCCTTCTGCTTCAAGCGGCAGGCGGCGGAAAGACCAGCGGGGCCGGCACCGACGATGACCACGTCGAATTCCATGTATTCGCGTTCCACAGGCTATCTCCTACTCAAGGCTCAACAGTTTTTTTTCTAATTTGGAAGTCGGGTGTCGCATCCGTGAATCCCTGCGCAGCGCCGGGAGAGGACAATCGATTAACCACCTTTCTCTTTGGTGGCGCATTATATCTACACCACTCTCAGCGTCCAATACAAACGTTTGTTTGAAATGGCTCAAAGCCAGAGAAATCAAAGTCACCCGGCTTATGAACGGCCATTTTGGCGTATTGACCGGAATAGGTGTTCCGGTCAAGATACGGGCGGTTTTGCGCTCGCCGTAGGCTGACTGTTGGTTTCAAGAGCACCTCTAAAGACAGGGCGATGGCAGTAGAGAGTGATGCGCTGCGCGGGGTTGATGCGCAGTTTACACGCCGCGATGTTGAATGACTCATCAGTCACCACTGACGGACGGTCATCCAGATCATGAGCGATGGTCACTTGACAGCTTTGCCGGCGTTTTTGGAGGTGCCCTTGCGCCCGATGAGCATCAACCGCCAGGTTCGCCTAGGCGACTTTCTTTTCACCGGAGAGTAACGAGGAATCCATGAAGGTTCTTGTAGCTGTCAAACGCGTTGTGGATTACAACGTCAAGGTTCGCGTCAAGGCGGACAATTCCGGCGTCGATCTTGCCAACGTCAAGATGTCGATGAACCCGTTCTGCGAGATCGCCGTGGAAGAAGCCGTACGCCTGAAAGAGAAGGGTGTTGCGACTGAAATCGTCGTCGTCTCCGTAGGCCCGTCCACCGCTCAAGAGCAACTGCGCACCGCGCTGGCTCTGGGTGCCGACCGTGCCATCCTCGTCGAGTCCGCCGAAGACCTGACTTCCCTGGCCGTTGCCAAGCTGCTGAAGGCCGTTGTCGACAAGGAACAGCCTCAGCTGGTGATCCTTGGCAAACAGGCCATCGACAGCGACAACAACCAGACTGGCCAGATGCTCGCTGCATTGAGCGGCTACGGTCAGGGCACGTTCGCTTCGAAAGTCGAAATCAACGGCGACAGCGTAGCCGTGACCCGTGAAATCGACGGCGGCGCGCAGACGGTTTCCCTGAAACTGCCGGCCATCGTCACCACCGACCTGCGTTTGAACGAGCCGCGTTATGCGTCTCTGCCAAACATCATGAAAGCCAAGAAGAAGCCTCTCGAAGTGCTGACTCCGGACGCTTTGGGCGTTTCCACCGCCTCCACCAACAAGACCCTGAAAGTCGAAGCGCCTGCTGCACGCAGCGCGGGTATCAAGGTCAAGTCGGTGGCTGAACTGGTCGAGAAACTGAAAAACGAAGCGAAGGTAATCTAAATGACTATCTTGGTTATTGCTGAACACGACAACAAAGTGCTGGCCCCGGCCACGCTGAACACCGTTGCTGCCGCTGCCAAAATCGGTGGCGACATCCACGTTCTGGTTGCAGGCCAGGGCGCTGGCGCCGTGGCTGAAGCCGCTGCGAAAGTGGCTGGCGTGGCTAAAGTGCTGGTAGCCGATAACGCTGCCTACGCGCACCAGCTGCCGGAAAACGTTGCTCCGCTGGTAGCTGAGCTGGGCAAGGGCTACAGCCACATCCTGGCTGCCGCTACTTCCAACGGCAAAAACATCCTGCCGCGCGTTGCCGCTGCACTGGACGTTGACCAGATCTCCGAGATCATCTCGGTAGAAAGCGCCGACACCTTCAAGCGTCCGATCTACGCCGGTAACGCCATCGCTACCGTTCAATCGAACGCTGCGGTCAAGGTGATCACCGTGCGTGCCACCGGTTTCGATCCGGTTGCAGCTGAAGGTGGCTCCGCTGCCGTTGAAGCTGTTGCTGCTGCCCACGACGCTGGCATCTCCAGCTTCGTTGGCGAAGAACTGGCCAAGTCCGATCGTCCGGAACTGACCGCTGCCAAGATCGTCGTTTCCGGCGGCCGTGGCATGCAGAACGGTGACAACTTCAAACACCTGTACGCCCTGGCCGACAAGCTGGGCGCTGCCGTCGGAGCATCGCGCGCCGCGGTCGATGCAGGTTTCGTACCCAACGACATGCAGGTCGGTCAGACCGGCAAGATCGTTGCGCCACAGCTGTACATCGCCGTCGGTATCTCCGGCGCGATCCAGCACCTGGCCGGCATGAAAGACTCCAAAGTGATCGTTGCGATCAACAAGGACGAAGAAGCGCCGATCTTCCAGGTGGCCGATTACGGCCTGGTGGCAGACCTGTTCGAAGCCATCCCTGAGTTGGAGAAGCTGGTCTAATCCGGCTGCTTCACTTATAAAGAGCCCGGCCTTTTGGTCGGGCTTTTTTTTGGCTTTGTCCCCTGTAGGAGCGAGCCTGCGCGCGGTGGACGTTAACGATGACGCGGGGATCCTGGATACAAGCGGTGCATTTGAAACCATCGCGAGCAGGCTCGCTCCTACAGGGATATAAACGATCTCAACGGGAGTGTGTTGCCATGGATTTGCGTCGTGTATGTGGCTGGTCATTACTACTGGGTTTGACGACATTTCCAGCACTGTCCAATGCTGCCGGCAAATGCGAACGCCTGGTGGTCACCGGCAGCCCGGACGCACCGCCGTACCTGTGGCAAGACCCGCAGAATCCCAAATACCTGATCGGTGCCAGCGCCGATTTGCTGCAGCAAGTGGCGGGGGAGTTGGGGCTCAAGGTCGAACTGCTTTATGCCGGCAAACGTGCCCAGGCCCTGGACGAAGTGCGCAGCGGGCGCATGGACATGCTGGCGGACGCGACGTTGACCGTCAGTGAGCTGGAATCCCTGGATTACATCCATCCACCCGTGCTGGAAAACGACTATCTGGTCTGGACACGCAAGGACTCGACGCTGATCTATAACGAAGCACAAGATCTGCACGGCCATTCCGGTGCCGTGTCGGAAAAGGCCCGATTGACCGCGCAATTCAGCACGTTTGCCGGACAGCAGCTAACCCTCACGCGCACGTCCAGCCTGACCCAGGCCTTTCAGAAACTATTGTTGGGCGAGGTCGAGTTTGTACTGGCAGGACGTTACTCGGGCATGGCGACCGCACAGACACTGGGCATGGCCAGTGATCTGGTCGCGCGCTCGCAACCGGTCGACAAGCCAGGCCTGTACCTGGCGATTTCCCATGACTCGGCGTGCAACGATCCGTGGTTGCGCGGACAGTTGGCCAAAAAGATGACAGAATTGCCCGCGTCCGGACTGACGGAGGCCGTGCTGATACGCAATATCGAGCGATGGAAGGCACAACGCTCACAACCACAGCCAATCCCCCCGCAACAACCCGTCAGTACCCCAAAACAGTAAGGATTTTCAGTGAGTATTCGACCTCTTTTCGCTGCCGTGGCCTTTGCCGCCCTGGCGGGTTGTGCAACCGATCCTGCGCCGAATGAACAGATTCGCCTGACCGAACAGGCGCTCGAACAGGCCAAGGCCGTGGGCGCCACCGCCGACGATGTGCCGGAAATGAAACTGGCCGAAGACAAGTTCAATCGCGCCAAGGGCAACATGACCGATCAATCCTTCAAAAACGCACGCATGCGGGCCGAACAGGCCGAACTCGATGCGCGCCTGGCTGAAGCCAAGGTGTTGACGGCCAAGAGCGAGGAACAGTTGAACGTGCTTAACACCCGCATCGCCCGCCTGCAAAAGCAACTGGGAGATGCCGAATGAGCCTCAAGAGCAAAGCCCTCGGCGGTTTGATCCTGGCAGGCTGTGCGAGCCTCTTTGGTTGCGCCAGCCAGCACAGCGAGACTGCATTGCAGCAGGCCGGCGCCGACTTTCAGAAGGTCAAGGAAGACTCCAATGTGCTGCGAATCGCCCCCAAGGACGTGATTCGCGCCGGTGAGTCCCTGGCCCGTGCCGATCGCCTGTCCAGTTATTGGGGCAGCGGTTCGGACGTGGTGCATTACGCCTACCTGAGCCAACGCTATAGCGCCATTGCCCGGGAACACACCAATCAGGCGCTCAATGAAGAGCAAGCGGCGAAGCTTGAACTGGAGCGGCAGCGCCTGCAACTGGCACTGCGTGAATCCAAACTGTTCAGCGTGCAGCAGCAAGGCAAATGGCTCGAGGAGCAGATCCTGGCATTGACGACCAGCCAGACCGACCGCGGTCTGGTGATGACCTTGGGCGACATGCTGTTCGACACCGGCGAAGCAGAATTGAAACCGTCGGCCAATCGTGTGGTGTTGAAGATCGTGCAGTTCCTGCAACTCAACCCCAAGCGTGTGGTGCGGATCGAAGGTTATACGGACAGTACCGGGGGCAAGCAGGAAAACCTCAAGCTGTCCCGCGACCGCGCACAATCGGTGGCTGACGTGCTGATGGACCTGGGCATCGACGACAAGCGCATCCAGGTCGAGGGTTATGGCGACGAGTATCCGGTGGACGCGAATGCGTCGGAACGGGGCCGTGCGCAGAACCGTCGGGTGGAAATTGTGTTTTCCGACGAAAAGGGCCAGCTCGGCGCTGCCCGCTAAGGGTTGCGTCGCTGGAAAACCCGGCCTGCCATGCAGCGCCGGGTTTTTTTATGTCCGCCGATTACTGCAAAAAACAGTACAGATTTTGCTGACACTGCACTGTACGGTCGACTATTGTGGCAACTGTCCCCGTACACTTCTAAACTGTTCCGGTATTGTTTCACACAAGAATAAAATGCCCGTGAAATCGAGTGCTGCGTCATGACCAATCTTTTGCTCTATCAACGTATTGCTCAACAACTGGCCGAAGACATCCGCCGTGGGGTCTATCAGCCGGGAGAGCGCGTGCCTTCGGTGCGCAAGATGAGCTCGCAGCTCAATGTCAGCCATGCGACGGTGTTGCAGGCATATGCCAATCTCGAGGATCAGGGGCTGATCCGCGCCCGGCCGCAGTCGGGTTACTACGTGCACCAGACGCCGGCACTCACCGCACCGACGCCGGACATCGCCCGGGTCGAGCGCCCCGGCCTGGTCACCCGCAGCAGCATCATTCAGCAAGTCCTGGTCGAGTCCCGTCGTGAAGGTGTCTTCCCGCTGGGCGCTGCGGTGCCGAGTGTCGACTATTTGCCGGTGCGGGCACTGCATCAGCAATTGGCCAAGGTCACCCGTTTCCATAGCCCGCGGGCCTTCAGCTACATGTTCAGCCCTGGTTTCGAGCCGTTGCGCCGTCAGGTGGCGATCCGCATGCGCGATGCCGGCGTGGTGGTCGATCCGTCGGAAGTGGTGATCACTCACGGCTGCGTCGATGCGCTGCAGATGTCTTTGCGCGTGCTGACCCGTCCGGGCGATCTGATTGCAGCCGAGTCGCCGACCTATTACGGGTTGCTGCAACTGGCCGATCTGTTGGGCCTCAAGGTCATCGAGATCCCCAGCGATCCGGCCACGGGCATGAGCCTGGAAGCCCTGCAACTGGCGGCCAACCAATGGTCGATCAAGGCGTTGGTGCTGACCACGCGACTGAGCAATCCATTGGGCGGCACCATGCCGGAGGAGCGGCAGAAACAATTGCTGCGCCTGGCGTCGGACTTCGATATCCAGATTGTCGAAGACGATATCTACGGCGAGCTGATGTTCGAACAGGGGCGCACCAAGTCCCTCAAGGCCTACGATCGGCTGGACCGGGTGATCTATTGCTCAAGCTTCTCTAAAACCCTGTCGCCTGGCGTGCGGATCGGCTGGATGATTGCCGGCAAGTATCAGCAGGAAATCCAGCGCTTGCAGACCTTCAGCACGCATTCCGCGTGCAGCGTGACCCAGATGGGCATCGCCGCTTACCTGGAAAATGGCGGGTACGACCGGCATTTGCGCTTCATCCGTCAGGAATACCGGAAAAACCTCAGTGCCTTCCAGCTGGCTGTGCAGCAGTATTTTCCGGAAGGCACGCAGATGACCCGGCCTACCGGCGGCTTCATTCTGTGGGTCAGTCTGCCGGGGCGGGTTAACACGCAAGAATTGCACGTGCGGGCATTGCAGCAGGGCATCAGTATCGCGCCGGGACTGATCTTCAGTAATACCGAGCAATTCAATCACTGCATCCGCCTCAATTGCGGCATCCCGTGGAACCGTGAAGCCGAGCGCGCATTGATGACCCTGGGCATGCTGGCCACGCAACTCTGCCAGGAGATGGCAGGCGGTTTGTAACAGGCTGCTACCGCGCTTGTCTTGTGGGCTGCAACAGGCGAGCATATGCGCCTCTGCCGCTTGCACCCACCGTGGGATACATGAAACCGATTTTTCCTGCCGCCTGGCTATTGCTCTGTCTGTTTGCGAGTATTCAGCCGGCATCCGCCGTCGCCGCTACCGAGCAGGAACAGGCTACCGGCAGTTTCCACGTCGCACCGATAAAAACCGAACCTGCAAAAAAAACTTCGACAGTCCAAAAAACGGCGACGCCCGCGAAAAAGCGTCCACCCATCGCCTCCAAATCGAAATCGGCCAGCGAGGTGGTAAAGACCGAACTTCCATCCGCCAAGCTGGACCTGAGTTTGCCCAAGGATATGGTCCAGGAACTGAAGCCGGCAGGAACGGTACCGTTGACCAGACGTGAACCGTTATTGCCCGAGATGTTCGGTGACAAAAGCGGCAGCAGCCAGTTCCAGCTCAACGGCCGCCTGATCACCAATGAAATGCAGCTGCAGTTGCGCAATGAAGAGCGTCGCGAGGTCGAAGGCGCGGCACTGGACTTCGAGTTCAAGCAGTAATCCTGTCCGGATCCGCGAGCCGCAGACCAGACGCTTTGTCGGAGACTGGTCGGTCATGCCCGTTTGCATTGAAAAACCCGCTCGCAGGTAATTTAAAACAACTGTTTTAGCAGGTACTCTGTGCCCCGTCCTTTTACACATTGCCCGTCGCGAGGAGCTTGTCGTCATGAAATGCCGTGAGGGCTGTGGCGCTTGTTGCATTGCCCCTTCCATCAGTTCACCGATTCCCGGAATGCCCAACGGCAAAGCCGCAGGGGAGCGTTGCCTGCAACTTTCCTCCGATAACCTGTGCAATATTTTCGGCCAGCCGGAACGGCCGGCGGTGTGTTCTGCTTTCGAGGCCGACCCCGAAGTGTGCGGAAGCAGCAGCGAAGAAGCGATCCGGTTGATTGGCTGGTGGGAGCAAATGACGGCGGCGTGATGTGTGGGCTTGCACCTGTGATCACCTCCGAAAAACCTGAAGGTGATCGCAGGTGCAAGCTCAACGTACGGAACTTCAACAATAAGGAATAAGACTATGGGTTCGCTGCATCGTATTGCTGTGCTGTGTGGTTTGACGGTTGTGCTGGCTACTTCGACGGCCCGGGCCGAAGACTGGAAAGTCAAAAAAGACGAAGACGGCATCAAGATCTCCCTGAGTGAAGTGGCCGGCTCCGACTACAAGGCCTACCAGGGCGTCACGCTGATGAAAACCACCATAGCCAAGTTGCGCGCGTTGCAGGAAGACGTGTCCGGAGCCTGCGCCTGGATTCACGAATGCAAAACCCAGAAGTTGCTCAAGCACGAAGGTGACCAGAGCTGGACCTACACTCAGTTCAACACCCCGTGGCCGGTTACTCCGCGTGATTCGGTGCTGCACGTCACTACCCTCGAAGGAGCCGATGGCAGCCTGACCCGCAAGCTCGAAGGCGTACCGAAGTACATTCCTGAAGAAAAAGGCTTCGTCCGGGTCGCCAAGGTCGCCGGTTTCTGGAAGTTCGTGCCCAAGGGCGACCAGGTCGAAGTGACCTATCAGGTGCACACCGAGCCCGGCGGCAGCGTGCCGTCGCTGGTGGCCAACAAGTTTGTGGTGGATGCCCCGTTCAATACCTTGAAAGCCCTCAAGGAACGCGCCGAGAAGTAACGCTGTCGTTCTTTCAAGGTGACTTCGTAGCGCCCCGACCGGTTCGGGGCGTTTGCGTTTTTGACGGACGCGGGCGCTTTAATTTGTTTCCGGATATGCGTTGCACGAAATTTTCACCCCGTCTCCAAGACAATTCGCCGGCTCTCCCGCAGCACGCTGCGTATTCCTGAATGCAGGATGAAACAGTCGGGATGAGGGTAGTAATCAATGGCAATGCAGCCGTTGATCGTGCAACATTTGCGCACCGCGCAAACCCCAGGCCTTGTACGGGCCGAAAAGAGGGCAAGGCGCAGCTGTATTTTTGAAACTTTAACTTCCAATGGGTCCTAAAACGACATGGCAATCCCGGACGCCCTGAATCAGCAGCGAGCTTCTAGTCGCCTGCTGCAACCGACCGTCAAATCGCATCTGGCCTACACGCTGTTGTGTGCCCTGGTCATGATGGTCATGTTCAGCCTGCTGCGCGTCGCGCTGCTGGTTTACAACCGCTCGATGATCCTCGACACACCGGCCTCGACCTTCCTTGAGGCATTCGCCAACGGTCTGCGTTTCGACTTGCGTCTGGTGATCTATCTCAGCATTCCGTTGCTGCTGGCATTGTTCAGCGCCCGGGCCATGGCGGCACGCGGGCTGTTCCGTCTGTGGCTGACGATCGTCTCCAGCATTGCGCTGTTCCTGGGCCTGATGGAGATGGACTTCTACCGTGAGTTCCACCAGCGTCTCAACGGCCTGGTCTTCCAGTACGTCAAGGAAGATCCGAAAACCGTGATGAGCATGCTCTGGTACGGTTTCCCGGTGGTCCGTTACCTGTTGGCATGGGCCGTGGGCACCTGGATCCTGAGCCTGGCATTCAAGGGCGCCGACCGTGCGACCCGTCCCCGTGGCCCGTTCAGTGGCGGCAGCATCGGCACGCGCCAGGTTGCGCCTTGGTACGCGCGTATCGCGGTATTCGTGGTGTGCCTGCTGGTTTGCGTGGTCGCCGCGCGTGGCACTCTGCGTCAAGGCCCGCCATTGCGCTGGGGTGACGTCTACACTACCAACTCGAACTTCGCCAACCAGTTGGGCCTCAATGGCACCCTGCAACTGGTTGCCGCAGCGAAAAGCCGGATGTCCGAAGAACGCGACAACATCTGGAAGGCCACCCTGCCTCAAGGGCAAGCCCAGCAAGTCGTGCGTGACATGCTGGTGCTGCCCGACGAGAAACTGGTAGACGCCGACATGGCCGCCGTACGTCGTGACTACACGCCGCCGACCGACAAGACCCTGCCGATCAAGAACGTCGTCGTGATCCTGATGGAAAGCATGGCCGGTCACTCGGTGGGGGCTTTGGGCGGGCCGGGCAACATCACGCCGTACCTCGACAAGCTGTCGAAGGAAGGCCTGCTGTTCGACCGCTTCTTCTCCAACGGTACTCATACCCACCAGGGCATGTTCGCCACCATGGGTTGCTTCCCGAACCTGCCGGGTTTCGAATACCTGATGCAGACCCCGGAAGGCAGCCACAAGCTGTCTGGCCTGCCGCAGTTGCTCAGTGCCCGTCACTATGACGACGTGTATGTCTACAACGGTGATTTCGCCTGGGATAACCAGTCGGGCTTCTTCAGCAACCAGGGCATGACCAACTTCATCGGCCGTAACGACTTCGTTAACCCGGTGTTCTCCGACCCGACATGGGGCGTGTCCGACCAGGATATGTTCGATCGCAGCCTGCAAGAGCTCAAGGCGCGGGAAAACGGCAAACCGTTCTATGCCTTGCTGCAAACCCTGTCCAACCACACGCCTTACGCCTTGCCGACGCCATTGCCGGTCGAGCGGGTGACCAATCGCGGCAGCCTGAACGAGCACTTGACCGCCATGCGTTACGCGGACTGGGCGCTGGGCCAGTTCTTTGAAAAGGCCCGCAAGGAGCCGTACTTCAAGGAAACCCTGTTCGTCATCGTCGGTGACCACGGTTTCGGCAACGAACAGCAAATCACTGAAATGGACCTGGGCCGCTTCAACGTGCCGATGTTGATGATCGCGCCGGGCATCCAGGAAAAGTTCGGTCAGCGTGACCACACCGTGGGCACCCAGATCGACGTCGTGCCGACCATCATGGGCCGCCTGGGCGGCGAAACTCGCCAGCAATGCTGGGGCCGCGACCTGCTCAACCTGCCTGAAGGCGATAAGGGTTTTGGTGTGATCAAACCTTCGGGTAACGAGCAGACCACGGCCATCCTCAGCGACGACCGGATCCTTGTACTGCCGAAGGAAAAGGACATGGCGCCAAAGTTGTATCAGTACGAAATGGGCGCTACGCCGCATGCCGAGATCATTGCGGATGCACCGGGTACCGCTGAGTTGAAGCTCAAGCTCGAAGCGTTCCTGCAAACCGCGACCAAGAGTCTGCTGGACAACACTGCCGGTGTAGTTCACGGCACGCCGCAGTAAGTTGTGACGCGACAGAAAAGAGGCTCTTTTAGAGCCTCTTTTTTTGTGCGCCCAGCATGGGCGCAATCTTGCGGGTGAAAGTCCCGTCGTAAGCTGACCACAGCGAACGAAGTGAAGCGCAACTGCATGAGGGCGACCGAGTGTGGGGAGGAAGCGTGAATCGAAACCGCGAGCCGATGGACAAGAACCGGATATAAGGCGAAGCCGATCAGGGCGAGCGAGCAAAAGATCGCGAAGCTCTTGTGGTCAAGGATCAGGCTGCGTAAATCCGGCGGTTGTGCGGGGAA